>NZ_JBMDKS010000023.1:0-84414 GCF_057809835.1 Mesorhizobium sp. FG116 | reverse complement strand
GGATCCCGGACATTCCTTTCTCGCTCCGCTCGAAAGTGAATTCCGGGATGACGAATCTGAGAGGTTTGCGCTCCCTTGGCAGAGACAAAGAAGCGTAGGTTTGCGCGTCCTGCCGGGATGGCAGGGCTGGTCACAGCGGTGAGGCGTCTCGCTTAAGCTGCCGCGAGCAGGCTGGCGTTGCCGCCGGCGGCGGTGGTGTCGACGCAAACGGCGCGCTCATGCGCATAGGCAGCCGGATAAAGCACCTCGCTGACCAATGGGACGATCGGCCCTTCACGATGGGCGACGGCGGCGCGGACGGCCTTGATGTCGTCAGCGGTGCCGGAGAACGCAACCACGTCGATGTTCAGCGCGGCGATTTCGGCAGGGTCGAGCCGGCCATCGAGAGCAGCCAGCGGCAGGCCCTTGCCGGTGAGCGGCGAAAGCGCCGACGGTGCGCCAGGCACAACAGCGAGCACCGCATTGCCCGCAGCAAGCGCCTGAATGACTTGCGCAAGCAAAGTCTCGGCATCCGGGCCGAGCGCCAGAACGCGCCCGCGCGGCACCAAAGACAGCGAATTGGCCTCGCCGGTCGGACCCGGCAGATCGACCTGTCCGAAATCGAGCGACGCGGCAGCAGCGATGGCCGCAGCACCCTTGCCGCGCAGATGCTTGCGCAGGATGCCGACGCGATCCGCCCGCGTTGCCCATTCGCCAAGCGACGGATCAGGCAAATTGTCTTTCAACTCGTTCGCGGGGACAGCGCGACCCTCGGCCTGGGCCGAACCGGCTTCCGGCCCCCTGCGGAACCGGCGCAGATAGTGCGGACCACCCGCCTTCGGACCGGTGCCCGACAGGCCCTCACCGCCGAACGGCTGCGAGCCGACGACCGCGCCGATCTGGTTGCGGTTGACGTAGATATTGCCGGCATGGATGCCATCGACAAAATGCTGGGCGCGGCCTTCGATGCGGGTGTGCAGGCCGAAAGTGAGGCCGTAGCCCTTGCGGTTGATGGCGGCGATGACGCTGTCGATCTTTTCGGCATCGAAGGTGGCAACGTGCAGGACAGGGCCGAAGACCTCGCGCTGCATGTCCTCGATGCCCTTGACCGAGAGGACGAGCGGGGCGACGAAGCGGCCACCATGAGGCACGTCGAGCTTGGCGATGAGCTTGCCCTTGTCTTCCATGTCCTTGCAGTAGGCGGCGATGGAGCCCTTTGCCTCATCGTCGATGACCGGGCCGACATCGGTTGAAAGCTGCCACGGATCGCCAACGGTCAGCGACTTCATCGCACCGGTCAGCATTTCCATGACCTTCTTTTCCACGTCCTTCTGGACATAGAGAACCCGCAGCGCCGAGCAGCGCTGGCCGGCGCTCTGGAACGACGAAGCGAGGATGTCGCGCACCGCCTGTTCCGGCAGCGCGGTGGAATCGACAATCATGGCGTTCAAACCGCCGGTCTCGGCAATGAGCATGGCGTCGGGCGCGGCGGTTTTCGCCAACTGCTTCTCGATCAGCTTGGCGACTTCGGTGGAGCCGGTGAAGCAGACGCCGGCAATGCGCGAATCTGCGGTCAGCGGCGCGCCGACGCCCGGACCATCGCCCGGCAGGAGCTGGAGCACGTCTTCCGGCACGCCGGCTTCGCGCAGCAGTTCAACGGCGCGGAAGGCGATCAGCGGGGTCTGCTCGGCCGGCTTGGCGAGAACGGCATTGCCGGTGGCCAGCGCAGCCGCGACCTGGCCGGTGAAGATGGCGAGCGGAAAGTTCCACGGCGAGATGCAGACGACGGCACCGCGCGCCTCAGTGCCAAGCTCGGCATTGGCGGCTTCGGCCGCGTAGTAGCGCAGGAAATCGACCGCTTCGCGCACTTCGGCAACGCCATCAGCCAGCGTCTTGCCGGCTTCGCGGGTGGCCAGCGCGAAGAACTCGATTGCGTTCTTTTCATAAAGATCGGCGGCGCGGCGCAAAATGGCCGCGCGCTCGGCAACCGGACGCTTAGCCCATGCCGGCTGCGCCTCGACGGCGATCTTGACCGCAGCCGTTACCTGTTTCGGGCTCGCTTCGGCCACCGTGCCGACGGTATCGGCGGGATTGGCCGGGTTGGCGACCGGGTGCGCCTTGCCAGCGCCGGCAGCGCGGGTGAGCGGCTTGGCCTGCCAGCGGTTCGACGACATGAAGGGCGCCCTGCCCTTTTCGATCTCGGCCAGCGTGTTGATATCCGTGATGTCCCAGCCCTTCGAATTGGGGCGGTCCTTGCCGAAAATGTCGAGCGGGCGGGCAATGTTGGGATTGGCGGCTGGTCCCTGATGTTCGACCGCTTCGAGCGGATCGCGGGCGATTTCCTCCGGCGGCACGTCCTCGTCGGTCAACTGGTGGACGAAGGAAGAGTTGGCGCCGTTTTCCAGCAGACGGCGAACCAGATAGGCGAGCAGGTCGGAATGCGCGCCGACCGGGGCATAGATGCGGCAGCGCGTGCCTTCGGCCTTGCGCACGGCCTCGTGCAACTGCTCGCCCATGCCGTGCAGGCGCTGGAATTCGAAGCTGTCGCGGTCCGAAGCCATCGACAGGATGGCGGCGACGGTGTGCGCATTGTGAGTGGCGAATTGCGGGTAGATGCGGTCGGTCATCGAGAGCAGCTTGCGGGCGCAGGCGATGTAGGACACGTCTGTGTTCACCTTGCGGGTGAAAACGGGATAGCCGGACAGGCCCATGGTTTGGGCGCGCTTGATCTCGGTGTCCCAGTAAGCGCCCTTGACCAGTCGCACCATGATGTTGCGGTTGTACTTCTTCGCCAGCGCATAGAGCCAGTCGATGGCAAAAGCGCAGCGCGGACCGTAGGCCTGGACGACGACGCCGAAACCGTTCCAGTCGGACAGCCGGCTATCGGCCAGCACGCGCTCGATGACATCGAGGGAAAGGTCGAGGCGGTCGGCTTCCTCGGCGTCGATGTTGAGGCCCATGCGGGCATTGCGGGCGGCGAGCGCAAGCGACAGGAGCCGCTCGGCCATGACCGGCAGCATGGTTTCCTTCTGGGCGATTTCGTAGCGCGGGTGCAGCGCCGAAAGCTTGACGGAAATGCCGTGGTTCTTGCGGATGTCGGGGCCGTTGGTGCCAGAGTTGAGCGAGGAAATGGCGTCGGCATAGGCGCGGTGATAGCGCAGCGCATCGGCCTCGGTGCGGGCGGCCTCGCCCAGCATGTCGAAGGAATAGAGGTAGCCCTTGGCGGTCATCGGGCGGCCGCGCTTGATGGCCTCGGCGATGGTGCGGCCAAGCACGAACTGCTCGCCCATTTCACGCATGGCGGCGGCGACAGCCTTGCGTATGACGGGCTCGCCAAGGCGGCGCACCATGGAGCGCAGCATGCCTTCGATGCCGCCCTCGTCTTCGTCGAGCACGCGCCCGGTGAGCATGAGCGCCCAGGTGGAGGCGTTGACGAAGATGGAGGACGAGCCGCCCGAATGCGCCGACCAGTCGTGCGGGGCGATCTTGTCGGCGATGAGGTCATCCATGGTCTCGGCATCGGGGACGCGCAGAAGCGCTTCGGCCAGGCACATCAGCGCGACGCCCTCCTTGGTGGAGAGGCCGTAGGCGGAGAGGAACACTTCCATCAGCCGGGGATCGGAGGAGCCGCGCACGGCGCGCACCAGATCGGCAGCGCGCTTCGAGACTGCCTTGCGCGCGGCATCCGAGAGGTTCGCAGTTTCGATGAGCCGCTTCACGGCAGCGTCTTCGTCGGGGAGGTAGTTGGCGCGGATCTGCTGGCGGATGGCGTCGAGCGTGGCCATGATGGTCCTGTCGGAACGAGTGCAACGGTGGCGCGAAAGCTAGCACGGGACCGGGTTTTTCGGCGGTCCAAAGAAATCGACTTCATAGTGAGATTGAACTATCTTGTATCACCATGACAGTTCAGACGCCTGCAAAACCCGCATCAGAAGACCATTTGGACCGCATCGACCGGAACATCCTGACGGCGCTGGCCGCCGACGGACGGCTTTCGATGGCGGAACTGGCAACGAAGGTCGGGCTATCGAAGACGCCGGTGCAGGCGCGGGTGAAGCGGCTGGAGAAGGACGGCTACATTCGCGGCTATGCGGCGATCATCGACCGAGAGCGGATGGGCGAAGGTCATGTCGCCTTCGTGCAGGTGAAGCTGTCGGATACGCGTTCGGCGGCGCTGGATGCGTTCAACCGCGCGGTGCAGGCCGTGGCGGAGATCGAACAGTGCCACATGATGGCTTCGAGCTTTGACTATCTGCTCAAGGTGCGCACGCGCGACATCGCCGCCTATCGCCGCGTGCTGGGCGAGCGCATCTCGGCGCTGCCGCATGTGGCGCAGACGTCTACCTTCGTGGCGATGGAGACGGTCAAGGACCGCTAGGACTATTCGCCGAGCGTCTTCAGGAAGGCGACGAGCGCGGCTCGTTCGCGTTCGGATAGCTGGACAGGATGCTGCTCCGTGGTGCCTTCGACGCTGGCCGGGGCGTCGAGGTAGTTGGCCACGACCTGTTCCAGCGTGGCGAACTGGCCGGCATGAATGTAGGGCGGACGGGTGGCGGCACCGCGCAGCGACGGCGTCTTGAAGGCGCGGATCAACTCTACGCCGGTCTTGCGCATGAAGCGAAGTTCGCCGCAGGCTTCCGCGACGCCGTCTCGGTACGGGCCGAGGCAGTTGAACGGATCGGCCTCGACTTGCGCGACCGCATCGATGCGGCCACGGTCGGGCGGCAGATTTGGCGCAGGCGGCACGCCGACATTGTGGAAGCTGCCATCGGTGAACAGCGGGCCGTTGTGGCAGGTGACGCAAGTCGCGCGGCCGATGAAGAGCTTGAGACCCTGCACTTCTTCGTCCGACAAGATCGCGTCGCCTTGCGGTTCGGCACCGGAGGCGAGCGCTTCGGCAAAGCGGTCGAAGCGCGTCTGCGGCGGCATCAGCGAGCGCTCGAAAGCTGCAATGGCCTTGCCGATGTTGACGAAAACGCGGTTGACGCCGTCGCGCTGGCTATCGGTCATGGCAGCCCATGCCGCCTGCTCCGCCTCGGTGCCGAGCGGGGTCGCGTTGGCGGGAACGGTCGAGAGATCGGGCAACGGTCCAAAGATGCGCTCATAGCGTTCACCGAAACGCGCCTTGATGTAGTGTGCATAGGCGGCGCGGTTGCCGGCATGTTCAAGCGGATTTTCCAGAGGCGTCAGCGCCTGCGACCACAGGCTGTCGCGCCTGCCATCCCAGAAGAACCAGGCGTTATGGGCAACGCCGGCGAGCGGCATCGTGCGCCGGTTGGTGCGGCCAACGCCAACGGCAAGCGGCAGATCGTCCTGAAACTGACGCTCGATCTTGTGGCAGGTGGAACAGGAAACAGTGCCGTCTCGGCTGAGCTTTTGGTCGAAGAACAAGGTCGAGCCGAGTGCGGCAGCGCCGGGATCGTCAGCGAAACGGTTGGTGGTGTCGGGCTGAAGCGGCGGCAAGGCCGAAAGCGCCAGCGAAGCAATCGTCGCCTTCTCGGCGTCGGAGAATTGCGGCCTGTCGCAACCGGCCAGCATCGCCGTCAAGGCGAAGGCAAGGCAAACCGCAGCGACGCGCCTCATGATCCGCTCACAGCGCCAGGTTGAAGACCACGGTATCGGAGCCGGCCGCCGCCGATATCGACAGGCGCAACTGCCACCAGCCGCGCATGGTGAATTTCATGCCTTCGATGCGGTAATGGCCATTGCCGAGATAGTCGGTCACCTGCGGGCTGGTCGGCAGACCGTGATTGTGTTCCGGCATGCCGCCGGACACGTCGATTGCGGCATATTCAACCGGCTGGCCGGCAGCCGTGGTGACGGTGACCAGCCACGCATGAAGCTCGCCTTGCCGCACGGCTCCTTTTTCCGGCTCGATACTTACCATGAAAAGTCCGTTCGCCGTCTTGCGGGAGCGGGAAACATCCGAGGCGGCGTCGTGGCGGCCGAACCCGCTGACATAGACGGCAGCGAGGACGCCGAGCAGCACCGCTGCCAATCCACAAGCGGCCAGAAGATAACGCCCCAACGATGCCAAAACCGCTCCCTTTGCAATAGAACGCCGGCGGAGGCCGACCTAATCCCGCCTCATCAGGAAAAAGGCAAGCGCTGCGAAAGCATGGAGGCATTGAACTTAAAAAGCCACCAGAGGGGCCTGTGCAAAATGAAAACGGGCGCGGTTTGAAGCGCGCCCGTTTGTCAAAATCGATCGGCTGCGATCAGAGGCCGAGGCCGCCGATGCAGACATATTTGGTGTCAAGATAGTCAGTCATACCCTGATAGCCGCCTTCGCTGCCAAGGCCGGACTCCTTGACGCCGCCGAACGGCGCTTCGGGCGTGGTGATGATACCTTCATTGACGCCAACCATGCCATATTTCAGGCCTTCCATGACACGGAATGCGCGGCCGAGGTCGCCAGTATAGAAGTAGCAGGCAAGGCCGAATTCGGTGTCGTTGGCCTGCTCGATAGCCTCTGCCTCGGTCTTGAACTTGAAGACAGGTGCGATCGGCCCGAAGATCTCGTCCTTCATGAACTTCATGTTGGACTTGGCGCCGGAAATGACGGTCGGCTCGAAGAAGGAACCGCCAAGCGCATGACGCTTGCCGCCGGAGACGATCTTGCCACCCTTGGCGACAGCGTCCTCGATGAACTCTTCAACCTTCTCGACCGCCTTGACGTCGATCAGCGGACCCTGCTGCACGCCATCGTCCAGACCAGAGCCGACCTTGAGCTTCTTGGAGGCTTCGGCCAGCTTCTCGACGAACTTGTCGTGGATGCCTTCCTGAACGAAGAAGCGGTTGGTGCAGACGCAGGTCTGGCCGGAATTGCGATACTTGGCGGCGATGGCGCCCTGCACCGCACGATCAAGATCAGCGTCGTCAAACACCAGGAACGGCGCATTGCCGCCCAGTTCCATCGATACCTTCTTGACGGTGGTTGCGGACTTCTGGATCAGCATCTTGCCGATCTCGGTCGAGCCGGTGAAGGTGATCTTCTTGACCACAGGATTGGTGCAAAGCTCGTCGCCGATCTCGCCAGCCGAACCGGTGACGATGTTGACGACGCCCTTGGGGAAGCCGACTTCCTCGCAGAGCGCACCCCAGGCAAGGCCGGAGTAAGGCGTCTGCGACGCCGGCTTGACCACAGCCGTGCAACCGGCGGCGAGCGCCGGGCCGAGCTTGCGCGACAGCATGGAGGACGGGAAATTCCACGGCGTGATGGCGGCGACGACGCCGACCGGCTCCTTGGTGACGAGGATGCGGCGATCCGCCCATGGAGAAGGCACGACATCGCCATAGGTGCGGCGCGCCTCTTCGGCGAACCACAGGACGTAGGCTGCCGAAGAACCAACCTCACCCCTGGATTCGGTCAGCGACTTGCCCTGCTCCAAGGTGAGCAGTTCGGCCAGAACGTCCTGATTGTCCATGATGGCGTCGTGCAGCTTGCGCAGCAGCTTGGAACGCTCAAGGGCCGACGTCTTGCGGAAGGACTTGAAAGCTTCCTCCGCGGCTTCGATGGCGCGACGGGTTTCGGCACCACCCGCCTTCGGAACCGTTCCGATCTTGAGGCCGGTGGCCGGGTTGATGACGTCGATGGTCTGGCCGGAATCGGCCTGAACCCACTCGCCATTGATGAGATTGGCCTGCCGCATAAAATGGCTGGTCTTCTGGAGCATGATATTGCCTCCGTTTGGCGCTCGTGGCGCCGAAATTGTGATTTCGCGTTAGGACGCATCATGATCGAGCGCGCGTCCGATCAGCGCTCATACCCCAAGGCAAGCGCGCCGATCAATCTCTGGACCTAATATAAGCTATAGGCCAGCGCGAATCTAACCAAAGACGGACGTGGCGATCATCAACCACACGCTGGTGGTGAAAGCAGCCAGAACCGTGGACAGGGTCATCTGGCTGGAGGCCAGCGCCTGTCCGGTGCCGAACTGCGTGGCGATCAGATAGGAATTGACGCCGGCCGGCATCGAGGCCGCGATCACGGCAACCTTTGCGGTGAGCGGCGGCAAGCCGAATGCCAGTGCAAACAGGAGCACCACGGCGGGCATGAGCACCAGCTTGGCTATGGAAAGCGCCAGCGAAGCGCGCAGATTCCCGGAAATGCCGAAGCCGCTCAGTTCCGCCCCCATCGCGAAAAGCGCTACCGGGCCGGCAATATTGGCCAGCACATCCACCAGCCTCGTGCCGAGCCCCGGCAATTCCAGTCCCGTCATGCGCCAGGCGAGCCCCGCCAGAATGCCGATAATGAGCGGATTGACGAAAACCTTGCTCAAGAAGGCGCGCAGCACCTTCACCAGATCCATGGACTGGCCTTCGACGCGGCTGAAGCTCTCAAACAGGATCACCGACGCCATCATCATGACGGGCAAGTGAACCGAGACCAGCAGCGACAGGATATCCACGCCGGGCTGGCCGAATATGCCGGACATGAACGGAATACCGAGCAGGACAAGGTTCGAGAAGGAGGAAGACACGCCGCCCACCACCCCTGCCCGGGCATCGCGCCCGAACAGGCGCGTGGTGACGAGATGGCCGACGGTCCAGGCTATGGCAATGGTGCAGAAATAGGCTCCCCACAGAGCCCAAGGTGCTGCGCCATGAAAATCGACCTTGGCCATGGTGCGGAAAAGCAGCACCGGCATGGCAATGCCGACTGCAAACTGGGCAAGCACTTCGCCGCTGCCCGCCTTGAGGTAGCCGCTCAACGCCGCGACGTATCCCAGCGCCACAAGGCCAAAGACGAAAAAGACCGTTTCAGTGAGCGGAGACATGAACTTCCCGGAATAAAATCTTGCAGCGCGAGAAAGTTCACCAATCCCAAGGAATCGCACCGGGTGCAACCGTGGATGACACCCATCCAACGGACATTTGACGCAAGGAGAGCGGCAGTGCTGCTTGTCTTTCAACCAGCTTTGCGGTCCCTATATGAGATGAACCGGCAATGCTGCCGTAAACAGGACTGCTGATGCCGCGTCTTTTCCTAGCCTTGCTGCTTTTCATTCTGCCCTTTTCCGCACATGCCACCGATGCCGGGTGGGCCGCCTTGCGCGACGGCGGCCATGTGGTGCTGCTGCGCCACGCAATGACCAGCGGGACCAGCGAACCGGCCAATTTCGACATCGAAAAATGCAACACGCAGCGCAATCTTTCGGAACGCGGCAAACAGCAGGCGCGCAAGATCGGCGCGCTGTTCGGCGCACGCGCGGCACCAATCGAGCGCGTGCAATCCAGCCAATATTGCCGCTGCCTCGACACCGCGCGCATCGCGTTCGAGGCCGAGCCGGAGGCGTTTGCCGCGCTCGACCCGATGACCGGAGACGAGGCTGCGAAAAGCAAACAGAAGGCGGCGATCATGGACGAAATCCGCGCCTATTCCGGCTCAGACCTGTTGGTGATGGTGACGCATGCGGAAAATATCCAGGAGCTGACCGGCGTATCGCCCCGCGAAGGCGAAGCCGTGATCGTGGAGCCGCAGGGCGAAGGGTTAAGGGTGCTGGGGCGGGTCGTTTTCTAAGGGTGTGTGGATCTGGATGATGGTGGCCTGCAAACGGCAGCTTTCTGCGCTTCCGATGCTCATGTAGCCTCAAGTACACTGCGCTTCGGTTCTCGAACGCTGCCGTTTTCGGCTCACCCTGATCCAGATCCACGCACCCCCTGAGCCTGACGAACTACCCCACACTCCGAAACCTGAGCACGCCCACGATCCCATCGCCTTGCTGGTTCTCGCCATCGGAGGGATGATTCACCCCATCGGTGACAGGGACTTCCTCGAAGTCGAAAGGACTGACGCCTTCAAGACATGCGACGTTGACGCCGTACTGGCTGGGATCCGAGCGGCGCTGGTGGTGGGTGTAGATGCCGCACCGGGAGCAGAAATAGTGCTTCGCCGTGCCCGTGTTGAACTGGTAGAGCGTGAGCGCGTCCTTGCCCCGCGTGACTTCGAGATCGGCAATGTCGGCACTGACTGCGACCGCGCCACGCATGCGGCAAAGCGAACAGGTGCAGCGGCGGGCCGAATGCAACCCTTCCGACAGCCGGACATGGAAGCGCACCGCACCGCAATGGCAGGCGCCATCGAACTCCGTCGCATCCCTGTCGAGCATCACGTTCTCCCGTTCTTAACCTTGCGTCACCATAACATGGCAAAGCCAACTGCCAGCGTTTGAGGCGGCGCTTGGCTATAGTTACGCCACATTCGGCCTTTTCCTGCCCGGAAAAACCGATTAGACAGCGCCCAACGCCTGAAAGCAGGTTTCGCAAGCAAACCGAAGGAACAGCCCTTGTCCACCACGTTCGAAAAAGTCGCCAAGATCATTGCCGACACCAGCGAGATCGACATCGACACGATCACCCCCGAGAGCCACACCATCGATGACCTTGGCATCGACAGCCTCGACTTCCTCGACATCGTTTTCGCCATCGACAAGGAATTCGGCATCAAGGTTCCGCTGGAAAAGTGGACGCAGGAAGTGAACGACGGCAAGGCTTCGACCGACGAGTATTTCGTCATGAAGAATCTGTGCGCCAAGATCGACGGACTGGTGGCCGCCAAGGGCGCCTGATCCATCGCTTCGCAGGCGGCAACCCCTTGACGCCTCACGCCGCCTGATCCACCAAGAGCCACATGAACGCCCACGACGTCGTCATCACCGGCATCGGCCTTGTCTCATCCCTGGGAGAAGGCCCCGACGCCCATTGGCAAAAGCTGACCACACCGGGTGTGCAGCCGGTGCTGGATGCGGAACGGTTTGCGCCCTACACGGTGCATCCCCTGCCCGAGATCGACTGGAACCTGCAGATCGCCAAGCGCGGCGACCAGCGCCAGATGGAAACGTGGCAGCGGCTGGGTACCTATGCGGCCGGCCTTGCGCTGGACGATGCCGGCATCAAGGACAATGAAGAGCTTTGCGCCACCATGGACATGGTGGTGGCGGCCGGCGGCGGCGAGCGCGACATGGCGGTCGATTCCGACATTCTGGCCGCTTCGGAGACGCGAAACGACCGCGACGTGCTGCTGAACGAGAAGCTGACGACGGAGCTTCGCCCGACGCTGTTTTTGGCGCAGCTTTCCAACCTGCTCGCGGGCAACATCTCGATCGTCCACAAAGTGACGGGGTCTTCGCGCACATTCATGGGCGAGGAAGGCGCAGGCGTCTCGGCAATCGAAACGGCGGCGGCGCGGATACGCTCCGGCCAGTCCACGCATATGCTGGTGGGCGGCGCGTTCCAGACCGAGCATGCCGACATGCTTTTGGGCTACGAGCTTGCCGGCTACCTGCATCGCGGCGACTGGAAGCCAGTGTGGCAGCGGCAAGGCGCGGAAGGTGGCGGCGTGGTGACAGGCTCAGGCGGGGCGTTCCTGGTTCTGGAAAGCCGCGAACATGCCGAGAAGCGCGGCCACCGCATCTACGCTACGCTGGGACCGGTGCTTTCAAGCCGCGCGCGGCGCGCACGCGGCGAATTGCAGGCCGGGATCGAGGCGCTGCTTTCCCAGGCGCAACTGCAGGGCGGCGAGGTTCTGGCGATTTCGGGCGCATCCGGCAGCCACAAGGCGACCGCCGCCGAGAAGGCCGTGCTTGACGCGGCAAGCGGCGTTGCGGCGCGCGGGTTCTCGACGCTGACCGGCCACATGAAGGAAGCGCAGTTTCCGTTTGCCGTGGCGCTGGCGGCACTCGCCATTCACCACAACGCCGGCTATCCGCCGTTCGCAGCCGGCGAGCGCGATTTTGCCGGCGCGCCGGAAACCGTACTGGCAACGGCGGTCGGCTATCACCATTTCGAGGGCATGGCGCTGGTCGGCAAAGCCGGCTAGCCATGGGGACCGTTGGGGTCTGGAGCCTGATATGACGAAGTTCAAGGATCATCTCGGCAGGCCGGTCGTTGCCGTCACCGGCATCGGCGTCGTCACCTCGCTCGGCAAGGGCAAGGCCGAAAACTGGGCAGCGCTGAGCGCAGGCAAGTCCGGCATTCATCCGATCACGCGCTTTCCGGTGGACCATCTCAGCACGCGTATCTCGGGCATGGTCGATTTCCTGCCTTCGAGCACGAAGGGCGCGAGCGCGCTGACCTATGACCTTGCCGAAACGGCGGCGGAAGAAGCCGTAGCCGAAGCCGGGATCGACGTGCAGGAGTTCGGCGGACCGCTTTTCCTCGCCTCGCCGCCGATGGAACTCGACTGGCACGACCGCTTCGCGATCTACAACAGCGGCAAGGACAAGCCCGCGCCGGAGCGCCTGCTTGAAGTGGCGCGCGGGCTGAACTCGCTCGACATGTTCGAGACCTCACAATTCGGTTCGATTGCCGACCGGCTGGCCGACCGCTTCGGCACCACCGGCCTGCCGATAACGCTCTCCACCGCATGCGCATCCGGCGCGACCGCGATCCAGCTCGGAGTCGAGGCAATCCGGCGCGGCGAATGCGAGCGGGCGCTGTCCATCGGCGCGGACGGCTCGGCGACGGCGGAAGCGCTGATTCGCTTCTCGCTGCTCTCCGCCCTTTCGACCAGCAACGATGTGCCGCAGAAAGCGTCAAAGCCGTTTTCGAAAGATCGCGACGGGTTCGTGCTGGCGGAAGGTTCTGCAGCGCTGGTGCTGGAATCGCTCGAAGCTGCGACTGCGCGCGGTGCGACCATTCTCGGCATCCTGCGCGGCTGCGGTGAAAAGGCCGACGACTTCCACCGCACCCGCTCCAAGCCCGACGCCTCGCCGGCAATCGCTGCGGTGCGCGCGGCGCTGGCCGATGCGGGCCTGAGCGATACGGAGATCGACTACATCAATGCGCACGGCACCTCGACGCCGGAAAACGACAAGATGGAACACCTGTCGCTTTCGACGGTGTTCGGCGAGCGCATCAGCAGCATTCCGGTTTCGTCGAACAAGTCGATGATCGGCCATACGCTGTCCGCCGCCGGTGCGATCGAGGCGGCGTTCTCGCTGATGACCATGCGCGAGGGTGTCATTCCGCCGACCATCAACTACGACCATCCCGATCCGGCGATTGCGCTGGACGTGGTACCGAACGTGAAGCGGGAAGCCAGCGTACGCACGGTTTTGTCCAACTCGTTCGGCTTCGGTGGCCAGAACACCTGCCTTGTCATGGCGCGGGAACCCGTTTAAGCGCGGGCAACCTGTTGGCCGCCGGATTGCGGCCCTTTGCAGATCGAAGGATTGCCCGATGCGCGCATTGCAACTCATCGCCGACCGCCGGCTGGAGGCCGTCGAGGTCCCTGAGCCGCCTCAGCCAGCGCTGGGCGAAGTTACGCTGCGGATCAAGGCGGTGGCGCTCAACCATATCGACGTTTGGGGCTGGCGCGGTATGGCGTTCGCCAAGCGCAAGCTGCCGCTGACCGTCGGCGCGGAGGCTTCCGGCGAAGTCGAGTCTGTCGGCCCCGGCGTCTCCAACCTTGTTCCCGGCCAACTGATGTCGATCTACGGCGCACGCACCTGCGGCCTCTGCCGCGCCTGCCGTGAACGCCGCGACAATCTTTGCGAACACGTTTCCGGAGTGCATGGCTTTCACCTCGACGGCTTTGCGCAGGAGAAGATCAACCTGCCGGCGCGGCTTCTGGTGCCGGCACCGCCCGGCGTCGATGCAATCGGCGCGG
Organism: Mesorhizobium sp. FG116; assembly: GCF_057809835.1. NCBI lineage: Bacteria > Pseudomonadati > Pseudomonadota > Alphaproteobacteria > Hyphomicrobiales > Phyllobacteriaceae > Mesorhizobium > Mesorhizobium sp. FG116. Next base: position 70,823 of record NZ_JBMDKS010000023.1, on the reverse strand, counting down.
CGGTCGCGCCGGTGACGTTCGGCACGGTCGAGCACATGCTGTTCGACAACGCCAAGCTGGAACCTGGCGAAACCATCCTTGTCCATGCCGGCGGGTCGGGCATCGGCTCGGCGGCGATCCAGCTTGCCAAGAAGATGGGCTGCACGGTGATCACCACCGTAGGTTCCAACGACAAGATCGAGAAGGCCAAGGCGCTGGGTGCCGACCACGTCATCAACTACCGCGAGGACCGCTTCGAGGGTGTCGTGCGCAAGCTGACGAAGAAGCGCGGCGTGGACGTGGTGTTCGAGCATGTCGGCGCGGACACCTGGGCAGGTTCGATGCTGTCGCTGAAGCGTGGCGGACGGCTCGTCACCTGCGGCTCGACTTCCGGCGTCTCGACGCAGATGAACCTGATGCAGCTTTTCCAGCAGCAGTTGAAGCTGCTCGGCTCCTTCGGCTGCCGCATGGAGAACATGGCAAATGCCATGCAGAAGATGGCGGCGGGGCTGGTGCATCCCGTCATCGATACGCAGGTCGATTTCGACGGGATCGATGCGGCGCTGAAGCGCATGGAAGGCCGCGACGTGTTCGGCAAGATCATCCTGACGGTCGGCTGAGGCCAAGGTGGCCCCCGGCCCTCTCGCCAAACTGCGCCGAGACCTCAAATTCGGCCTCGGTCTGCGCGTTCGCAACGCAAGGCACTGGCTGACCGCGCGGCTGGCGATTGCGGTGATCGGGGCGCTGCGCATATTGCCTGCGGACAGCGCACTTAACTTCGCCGATAGCGCGGCGCGGCGCATCGGACCGCTGGTCGGACGTCACCGGGTAGCACTCGACAATCTGCGACAGGCCTATCCCGAAAAGAGCGAGGCCGAGATTGAGCAGATCGCCCTCGAAATGTGGGGCAACATGGCCCGCCTCGGGGCTGAATATGTGTTTCTGGACAAGCTGTTCGACTTCGATCCGAAGGCAACGACGGCGGGTCGGGTCGAGGTTTCAGCCGCCAGCATGGAACATTTCGAGGCGATTGCGCGGACTGAGAAGCCGCACATCATCTTCACCGGCCATCTTGGCAATTTCGAATTGTTGCCGGTCGCGGCAGCGACCTTCGGCATGAAGATAACGGCGCTGTTTCGGCCACCCAACAATCCGTACATGGCCGAATACATCCAGTCGATGCGACGCACGAACATGGGTGCGCTGTTGCCGTCTTCGACAGGCGCTTCCTTTGCGCTGGCGGCGATCCTCGAGCGCGGCGGCAACATCGGCGTGCTGGTCGACCAGAAATTCACCAGCGGACTTGAGACGACGTTCTTCGGCCGTGTTTGCCAGACCAATCCGATGCTGGGGATGCTGGCCCGCCACTATGAATGCGACGTCTACCCCGCACGTTGCGTGAGGCTGCCCAACAACCGTTTCCGGCTGGAGATCGAGGACAGGCTCGACCTGCCGCGCAACGCAAAGGGCGCCATCGACGTGCAGGCGACCACCCAGTTGTTCACCGATGTGGTCGAGCGCTGGGTGCGCGAAGATCCCGGCCAGTGGATGTGGTTTCACAAAAGGTGGCAATTGAGCGGTCGCCGACGGACTTTGCGCGGCCGCGACTGAGCCATTTCGGGACGTTCTGCTTTATTTCACGGATTTCTGAAATGGGACTGTTGAAAAACTGTTGCACTAAAGTGAAATTTCGCGCGTACTACGCTATATGACGTAGGGTAATTATGCTTGTGGAGGACAGGCAATGACGACCGGAATTGAAAAGCCGCAGCCGACGATGCTTTGGACGCCTTGGGGTGGGCAAAGAATTTTGCAGCCGGGCGAGAAATTTGCGGCTTTGCGCATCATTGCAAAGAGATTGCGGACCGGGCGCAACCCTAAGATATTGCGCAAACTTCCGGCGAACTGAGCAGACCTTCAGAAGCGCCCTTCGCGCGAGCCAATGCCGGATTTGACCGGTTATCCGTTGTAATAATTCATGACGGCGTGACGCGCTTCGGCAAAGAACAGCCAGCGCTCGGCAAGCATGCCAATGACGTGCGAAAGCACGGCAACGCTGGCAATCATCGCTGCGATGGTCCCCGGCACCTGAGCAAGGATTGCCAAGAGAAGCAGGGCCAATGCGGGTATTGCCCCTCCCAGAACCACGGCGATGTTCCACAGCTTGGCCGCATGCTTGCGGGCAATCCTGAAGCCCATTTCGTGGGTCAGGTAATTTTCCATGACGTGCGGCCGTTCGAACAGCCCTACCTTGCCAATTGCCCCCAGACCGGTCGCGGTTTCGGGCGTTGAAATGGGCGTGAGCGTCAGCATGTTGCGCCGCCACGATGCTTTGACAATCCACGCTGCCATAAGTGCAATGGCGGCCAGAACGGCCAGAAGAGAAGCGTTTCCACCTCCGGCAAAGGCAAACAGGCTTGCCAGGACAAGGCCACCGGCCACAGCGAAAAGCAGGTAGCAGGCCGGTGTCAAAGGCGTGTGCCACGCCTGTACCGACTTAAGCGACGTATAGATCATCGCCGTACAGAAGACGGTGACGAGGCTGAGCACCGAGCCCGCAAGGCCGGGGAGCGCCAGATAGCGGCCTTCGATCACGCATGCCCAAGCCGACCACAGGAGCGGGACGAAGGTGACGATCGACATCACTCCTTCCCGCGACAGCCAGCTGGAACGCCATTGCGACAATGCCCGCCATGCGCGCTGGGGGTTGCCGAGGTGAAGGGTGGAGGACAACAGCCCCGCACCGATCATGGCAATGGCAAGGACATGGGCGATTTTCGTTGCAAGAGCGGAGGGGTCCAGCAACCCAAGGCCAAGCACCATCGCCAGCCCGTAGCCGAGACCGGAAAGCGTGGTGAAGATGATGATGGAAGGCGCGGGGTGCATTTAATGTTCAGCACCCGGCCAAAAACTGCGGATGGCGACACCCCCCTCTGGCCTGCCGGCCATCTCCCCCTCAAGGGGGGAGATCACGCCTTCATCAACCCAGAGTGCTGGTTTTGACGCCTGTGGGCAGGAGACGGCATCCAAACTGCCAATCTCCCCCCTTGAGGGGGAGATGGCCGGCAGGCCAGAGGGGGGTAAACAGCTCAAAGCAGAAAATACACTCATATCCTGTCCAGCATGTCGTCGAGCCAGGCAAAAAAGCCGGTGGCGCCGGCGGTGTCTTCCTTCGGCAGCGGCACGGATGAAGCAAGCGGCTTGCGGGCGCGCGGCGGCAGATATTTGTTGACCGGCCGAGTGCCCTGCTCCGGCATGAGGTCGATGCCGCCACGCTCGGCCGACATGATCGACACGGCCGACGACGGATCGGCAAAGTCGCCAAAATGTCGGGCGTTGGCGGGACAGGTCCGCACGCAAGCCGGCTGGCGATCGATCTCGGCGATTGTCTCGTTGTAGATACGGTCGATGCAAAGCGTGCACTTCTTCATCACGCCGGCGGCGAGATCCATCTCGCGTGCGCCATAGGGGCAAGCCCATGCGCACAGGCCGCAGCCGATGCACATGTTTTCGTCCACCAGAACGATGCCGTCTTCGGAGCGCTTATAGGATGCACCCGTCGGGCAGACGGTGACGCAAGGCGCGTCCTCGCAATGCAGGCAGGATTTGGGGAAATGCACGATGCGCGCGTCTCCCGCCTCGCCCACCACTTCACCGCCTTGAGGCACGACCTCGAAGGTGTGGATGCGGTTCAGCCACGCGCCAGAAACATCGGCACCATAGGGGTCCTGATCCGACAGGGCGGCGCCATAGCCGCCGGTATTCCATTCCTTGCAGTTGACGACGCAGGCGTGGCAGCCGACGCAGACATCGAGATCGATGACGAGGCCAAGCTTCTTCGGTGTCGGAAGGGCGGGAAGGCCGGTCATTCCGCCCACTCCTGTCCGTAGCGAAGTTCCGCGGGGCGCGGCTCGGGGCTGGGTCGCGCAAGAGCCGGGAAACGCGGCTCGCTGCGTTCGGCAGGCTCGGCCTTTTCGATGCGCACGCGCAGATCGTACCAAGCGGCCTGCCCAGTGACGGGATCGGAATTCGACCAACGCATTCCATCTTCCCTCCGTGGAAGAAGTTCATTGATCAAGTGATTGAGAAGGAAACCTTTTCTCGACTCTGGTGCGTCTTGATCGAGGCCCCACGCCCCTTCCCGCTTACCAATGGCGTTCCATGTCCAAAGCGTCGAGGAATTGACCGCCTCCATGCGCGCGACCTCGACCTTGATGCGGCCGTGATTGGAGACGACCCAGGCCCAGTCGCCGTCAACGAGGTCGAGTTCGTCACAGAGAGAGCCCGGCACATAGAGCGGGTTGCGGGTATGAATCTGGCGCAGCCACGCATTCATCGAGCCCCATGAATGATACATGGCCGCCGGACGCTGGGTGATCGCGTGAAGGGGAAATTCGGTTCGGTCGAGCAGTGCTTCGCCCAACGGACGATACCAATGCGGCAACGGGTCGAATGCATCGAGGATGCGCTGGCGGTGAGTTTGCGGCGCATGCGGCTCACGCACGCCTTCGGCAGACAGGCGGAACTTCTGCAGCGTTTCGTGATAAAGCTGGAAGATGACCGGCTTGGGTGCATCGAAGAAGCCCATGCGCACGCCAAACTCCTGATAGGCCTGATTGGCGTGCTTGAAGAACTGCGCTTCCATGGGAATGTGCGCGGAGAAGAACGAGCCGTTTTCGATGTAGCGCTTGATCTGGTTGCGATTGATCGCGCCGCGCCCTGCCCGGTCGCCGTTCGAGCCACGGAAGCCAGCCAATGGGCCGATGCCGGGACGGCGCTCGTGGCGCACGATGTAGTCCGGATAGTCGGCGTAGATGGGCTTGCCGCGATTATCGACGAAGCCGGGCAGTTTCAGGCGCGCGCCGAGATCGATGAGCACGCTCTGGAACGGGCGCACGTCGCGATCGGGCTGGAGCACCGGCCAGCGGATGGCGTCCTGCACGGCGTCGGGCTCGGAGATCGGCCGGTCGAGCAGCGAGATGCAGTCATAGCGCTCGAGGTAAGTCGTGTCCGGCAGAACGAGGTCGGCATAGGCGACCATTTCCGAGGCGTAGGCATCGGAATAGATGATCTTGGGGATGCGGTATTCGCCGGTTTTCTCGTCCTTGTCCTCCAGCATCCTGATGACGCCGGCGGTGTTCATGGACGAGTTCCACGCCATGTTGGCCATGTAGAGGAACAGCACATCGACCGGATAGGGATCTCCGGCATGGGCATTGGCGATGACCATGTGCATGGCGCCGTGGACGGCAAGCGGTGCGTCCCACGAAAACGCCTTGTCGATGCGCGTCGGCTTGCCGTCGGCATCGATCAAGAGGTCTTCCGGCCCGCGCGGGAAACCGAGGTGCGGGCCGGACATCGGCTTATTGGAGCCGAAATGCTCGGCGCGTCCGTGCGGGGTGGGATGCGCCTCGATCGGCTTCGGGTAAGGCGGCTCGAAGCGAAAGCCGCCGGGGCAATCGATGGCGCCGATCAGCACCTGCAGCATGTGCAGCGCGCGCGTCGTCTGGAAGCCGTTGGAATGGGCGGAAAGCCCGCGCATGGCATGGAATGAAACCGGGCGGCCGATGTAGGACTGGTGGCGCTCGCCATTGGTGTCGGTCCATGGCTGGTCGATGCTGATCGCCTCGTCGAAGGCGACTCGGGCGATTTCCGAGGCCAATCCACGGATGGTTTCCGCCGAGACTCCGGTTTCAGCGGCGACGTTTTCCGGGGCGTATTGCTGGTCCAGATACTTCTCGGCCAGCAACTGGAATGACGGCACGGCAAAGCGGCCATCTTCAAGCTGCACACGGCCGGAAAGCGCGGCGCGCGCGCCCTTGCTGCCGAAAGGCACGGCGCGTTCGGTGACCGATTCATAGATGAGCGGCTTGCCCTCGCCGTCGCGGGCGAACAGGCCGTGGTCGGCGGTTCCGGGTGCGTCGATGACCAGCCAGGTGGCGTTGGAGTAGCGGACCAGGTAGTCGACGTCGATCTTGCGAGCTTTCAGCAATTCATGGACGACGGACAGGATCAGCAGGCCGTCGGTGCCGGGACGGATGCCGATCCAGTTGTCGGCCACTGCCGAATAGCCGGTGCGCACGGGATTGACGGAGACAAAGCGCGCGCCGTTCTTCTTCAGCTTGGCGATGCCCATCTTGATCGGGTTGGAATCATGGTCTTCGGCTACGCCGAACATGACGAACAGCTTGGTTCGGTCCCAGTCCGGCGCGCCGAATTCCCAGAATGCGCCGCCGATTGTCATGATACCGGCGGCGGCCATGTTGACCGAGCAGAAGCCGCCGTGGGCAGCGTAGTTCGGGGTGCCGTATTGCTGCGCCCAGAAACCGGTCAGCGACTGCGACTGGTCGCGCCCGGTGAAGAAGGCAAGCTTCTTCGGATCGGCGTTGCGCACGTCGCCCAGCCAGCCGGAGGCGATGGCGAGCGCCTCGTCCCACGAGATTTCCTGGAATTTGCCGGAGCCGCGCGGACCGACACGCTTCAACGGTGCGCGCAGGCGGGCCGGCGCATAGTGCTGCATGATGCCGGCGGACCCCTTGGCGCACAGCACGCCCTTGTTGACGGGGTGGTCGCGGTTGCCTTCGATGTAGCGGATCTTGCCGTCCTTGATGTGGACGTTGATGCCGCAGCGGCAGGCGCACATGTAGCATGTGGTCTTGCGAACTTCGTCGGCAACCGGCCTTGAAAGCGCAACCCGCTCCCTGGGTGTCATCGGCAATGCTCCTCAGGGGCAAGTCGTAGCGACGAGCAACCGCAAGGGGAAGCCTACAGACAGCAAACTTTCATCATGACAGTTGCAACGCCCGGATTCGCCGGGGTTTGCAGTGATCTTCAAGCAGCGACAGCCAGATGGCGGACGCCGTTGGCGGCGACCGCGCGGCTGAAACGAAGCGGCACGCCACTTCAGTTGGTGACGACGATTCGCGTATTGCCCATGCCGACTTCGCGCACCAGCGAATAGAAGGTGGCGGCGTTGGCCGTCTGCAGGCGCACGCAGCCATGCGATGCAGGCCGGCCCAACTGCTTGACCGCGCCTGTGCCATGGACGGCGTAGCCGCCATGGTAGAAGACGGAATACGGCATCGGCGACATCTCGTATTTGCGCGAATACCACATCTTGTGCATGCGCTTGGGCTGCCACGCGCCGCGCGGGGTGACGTAGCCCTTGCGGGCTGTCGATACCTTCCACTTATAAAGAACGCGCCCTTGCCGGGTAACCGTCATCGTCTGCTTGGAGATGCTGACGCGGGCTTCGACGTTTCCAGCCCAGGACGAAACAGGCACTGCAAACATCATCGCCGCGCATGCGGCTGCCATGAGTATGATCTTGTTCATCAGGTCATGCCCCCTTCCGGTCGTGTTGCCTGCAAACGGTCTTTTGCTCCTGTGGTCTTCAAGCAAGGCAATGCTAGTCGCGATACGTTGCGAAATTGCTGACATGAAGATTGAAAATTTGAACGACTGCGCGCTGCAGTTGAGGATGCCGGCGCTTTAGCGTCTTGCAAACGGCGGGCGATAACTGCTCAATTCAGAATATGACCGATGCACTTTTCAAAGCCGTCGAGGCCCGCCGCGACGAAGTCGTTGCGCTGACCTCCGAACTGATCCGCTTTCCGACCGTCAATCCGCCTGGCGAGGCCTACACGCCATGCGCCGAATATGTCGGGGCCTACCTGCGGAAATTGGGGTTCGAAACCGAATTCATCCGTGGCGAAGGCGCGCCGGGAGATACCGACCGCTATCCGCGCACCAATGTGGTGGCGCGTTTCGACGGTCGCGTGCCGGGTCCGTGCGTGCACTTCAACTCTCATATCGACGTGGTCGAAGCCGGCGAAGGCTGGAGCGTCGATCCGTTTGCGGGCATCGTGAAGGATGGCAAGGTCTATGGGCGCGGCGCCTGCGACATGAAGGGTGGCCTCGCCGCATCGATCATCGCGGCGCAGGCGTTCATGCAAGTCTATCCCGACTTTCCGGGCGCAATCGAGATTTCGGGAACGGTGGACGAGGAATCCGGCGGCTTCGGCGGCGTCGCGCATCTGGCCAAGCTCGGCTATTTCTCCAAGCCCAAGGTGGACCATGTCATCATTCCAGAGCCGTTGAACAAGGATCGCATCTGCCTTGGCCATCGCGGCGTGTGGTGGGCCGAGATCGCCACCAAGGGCGTGATTGCGCATGGTTCGATGCCGTTTCTCGGCGACAATGCAGTGCGCCATATGGGAGCCGTGCTGCAGGCGTTCGAAGACGAGCTTTTTCCGGCGCTGGACCGCAAGACGACCAGGATGCCGGTGGTGCCGGAAGGGGCGCGGCGCTCGACGATGAACATCAATTCGATCCACGGCGGCCAGACGGAGGATTTCCGCCCCGGCCTGCCCTCGCCCAACGTGCCAGACTCCTGCCGGCTGACCATAGACCGCCGCTTCCTGCTGGAAGAGGAGATCGGGACGGTCAAGCAAGAAGTGACCTCGATCCTCGAACGACTGAAGCGCGAGCGGCCGAAATTCGACTATGAAATCCGCGACATCATGGAAGTGCAGCCGAACATGACCGAGCGCGATGCGCCCGTGGTCAAGGCAGTCGCGCAAGGCATCATGGATGTGTTCGACCGGGAGCCGGACTATGTGATTTCGCCCGGCACCTACGATCAGAAGCACGTCGCGCGCCTCGGCCATCTCTATGACTGCATCGCCTACGGGCCGGGTATCCTCGACCTTGCGCACCGTCCTGACGAATGGGTCGGCATCGATGACATGGTGGAATCGGCCAAGGTCATGGCGGTGGGGCTAAACATCCTTTTGCGTGGTGGGGTGCAATGAAGCGAGCCGCGTCGCCCTATCCATTTGCAAACCAACGCGAATACGCGAAACGAGATTTACTCTGCCGCCGTTCCGCGCTTTGATCCGATCACTTCGGGAACTTGGGAGTCGACCGATGAAGTCATTCAAATCATTCCTCGCCGCCAGCGTCCTGACACTGGCCTTCGGCACGGCCGCGTTTGCGGCGCGCACCGACCTTGTCATCGGCATCCCGCTTGAACCGCCGCATCTCGACCCGACCGCGGGTGCCGCCGCGGCGATCGATGAAGTGCTCTATGCCAATGTGTTCGAAGGGCTGACGAGAATCGGGCCGAATGGCGAGGTGCTGCCCGATCTCGCCGAGAGCTGGACCATTTCCGACGACGGCAAGGTCTATACGTTCAAGCTGCACACCGGCGTCAAATTCCATGACGGCAGCGACTTCAACGCCGACGACGTGAAGTTCTCGCTCGACCGTGCGCGTGCCGACGATTCCGTCAATGCGCAAAAGGGCCTGTTCGCGGCCATCGACACCGTCGAGGCCGTTGATCCGGCCACCGTGAAGGTGACGCTGAAGAACCCGCAAGGCTCGTTCCTCTACAATATGGGCTGGGGCGATGCGGTGATCGTGGCCCCGGAGACGGCCGAGACCAACAAGGAAAAGCCGATCGGCACCGGCCCGTTCAAATTCGATAGCTGGGCCAAGGGCTCATCGATCAAGCTCGTCAAGGCTGACGGGTATTGGGGCGATCCCATTTTCCTCGACAAGGCCGAATTCCGCATTGTCCCGGATGCCGCGGCGGCGGTGCCGGCCCTGCTTTCGGGCGATGTGCAGGCATTCCCCTTCTTCCAGCCGGACGGTGTTTCCCAGATCGAAGGCGATCCGCGCTTCAAGGTCGTGGTTGGCTCGACGGAAGGTGAAACACTGCTTTCCATCAACAACAAGAAGCCGCCTTTCGACCAGTTGAAAGTGAGGCAGGCGATCTCCTACGCGCTCGACCGCAAGGCCATCATCGACGGCGCTTCGGCAGGGCTTGGCACGCCAATTGGCTCGCACCAGTCACCTGCCTCAAAAGCCTATATCGACCTGACGGGCGTTTATCCGCACGATGTCGCGAAGGCCAAGGAACTGCTGAAGGAAGCGGGCCTCGAAAACGGCTTCAAGGCAACGCTGAAACTGCCGCCGCCCTCCTATGCCCGCCTGGGCGGTGAAATCATTGCGTCGCAATTGCGCGAGGTTGGCATCAACCTCGAGATCATTCCGGTGGAATGGGCGCAGTGGCTCGACCAGGTGTTCAAGCAGAAGGACTACGATCTCACCATCGTCTCGCACACCGAGCCGAATGACATCGATATCTATTCGCGCAAGGACTACTACTTCAACTACGACAATCCGGCCTTCGACAAGGTGATCGCGGATTTGAACCTCACTTCCGACGAAGCCAAGCGCAACGAGCTTTTGGGCGAGGCGCAGAAGATACTGGCCAACGATGCAGTGGTGGGCTTCCTGTTCGAACTGCCCAAGGTGGGCGTGTGGGACGCCAAGCTGGAAGGCATGTGGGACAACGCACCCATTCAGGCCAACGATCTGACCAAGGTGAAGTGGGCGGAGTAGACAACTCCGCGCGAACCTCCCCATTGCGCCGCCCATGATCACCTATCTCGCCAAGCGTCTTGGCATTGCTGCCGTCACGCTGGTGCTGGCATCCCTGGTGGTGTTTGCGGTGCTGGAGATCGTGCCGGGTGACCCTGCCCGCCTGATGCTGGGCATGAACGCCAGTGATGCGCAGGTGGAGCAGTTGCGCGACCAGATGGGTCTGAATGCGCCGCTGATCGAACGCTATCTGCACTGGGTAGGCGGGCTGCTGTCGCTCGATTTCGGACGCTCCTACACCTACTCGGTTCCGGTGATCGACCTCGTGCTGGAACGCATCGTGGTATCGCTGCCGCTGGCGTTGATCGCGCTGGCGCTCTCGACCGCCATCGCCATTCCGGTCGGGCTCTACTCGGCAAGCCGGCGCGGCGCGGCAGGAGACGCGGTGGCGATGGGCGCTGCCCAGCTTGGCGTGGCTATCCCCAATTTCTGGTTCGCGCTGATGCTGGTGTACCTGTTTGCAGTGTGGCTGCGCTGGGTGCCGGCTGGCGGTTTTCCCGGTTGGGGAGCCGGCGTGTGGCCGGCGCTGAAATCGCTGCTGTTGCCGGCAATCGCGCTGGCGCTGCCGCAAGCGGCGATCCTTGCGCGGGTGACCCGCTCGGCGCTGATCGAGGTGCTGAACGAGGACTATATCCGCACGGCGCGCGCCAAGGGCATGCCTTACCGCGCGGTGTTGTGGCGACATGCGCTGCGCAATGCGCTGATCCCGGTCGTGACGATCATGGGCCTGCAGTTCGCCTTCCTGCTTGCCGGCACCATCATCATTGAAAACGTGTTCTACCTGCCGGGCCTTGGACGTCTGGTTTTCCAGGCCATTACACAGCGCGACCTGATCGTGGTGGAAAGCGTGGTGATGCTTCTGGTAGCCACAGTGATTGCCGTCAATCTTGTCGTCGATCTCACCTATGCGATCGTTGATCCGCGCCTGCGGAGCCGGTCATGAGCGTGCGGGCGCAGATGCCGGACGACGGCGTGGCGAGTTGGATCGGCAAGGCTTTTGCCAATCGTTCGTTCCTGACCGGCTTCCTCATCACACTTCTGGTGGCGGTGGTGGCGCTCGCTTCGTTCGTGTGGACGCCCTACGACGTGACCAAGCTGATCATTGCCGACAAGACGCAGGCGCCCTCGATGGCGCACTGGTTCGGCACCGACCATTTCGGGCGCGACATCCTGTCGATGATCATGGTCGGCGCGCGCAATTCGATTGCGGTTGCGCTGGTGGCTGTCGGTATCGGCATGGGCATCGGCGTTCCGCTCGGCATGTTCGCGGCGGCACGCGGCGGCTTGGTGGACGAAGCGCTGATGCGGCTGAACGATCTCGTCTTCGCCTTCCCTGCCCTGCTTTCGGCGATCATGATCACCGCCATTTTCGGACCCGGTGCGATCAACGCCATCATCGCCATCGGCATTTTCAACATTCCGGTGTTTGCGCGTGTGGGGCGCGCCGGTGCGCTGTCGATCTGGCCGCGCGAGTATATCCTGGCCGCGCGCGCGGCCGGCAAAAGCAAGACGCAGATCACGGTCGAGCACATAGTGCCCAACATCGCCAACCAGTTGCTGGTGCAAGGCACGATCCAGTTCGCGCTGGGCATATTGGCCGAGGCGGGCCTGTCCTATCTCGGGCTTGGCGCGCAACCGCCGATGCCAAGCTGGGGCCGCATGCTGTTCGACGCGCAGACGCGCATGGTGGTGGCGCCGTGGATGGCGCTGTTTCCGGGGATGGCCATCGTCATAACCGTTTTGGGTCTGAACCTTCTGGGCGACGGGATTGCCGACATTCTCGATCCGAAATCGAGGCGGCGGCGATGAGCCTGCTGGAAATCGAGAACCTGTCGCTGTCGATCGGTGAAACGCCGATCCTGAAAGGCGTCGAGTTGTCGGTCGCGCCCGGTGAAGTGATGGGACTGGTGGGCGAATCCGGTTCAGGCAAATCGATGACGGCGCTGACGGTGATGCGGCTTTTGCCGCATCTTTCGCGCATGTCCGGACGGGTGACGTTCGACGGCATCGATATCCTTTCCGCGACCGAGGACCAGATGTGCGCGCTGCGCGGCGACGACATCGGCATGGTTTTCCAGGAGCCGATGACGGCGCTCAATCCGGTCAAGACCATCGGCGAGCAGGTGGCCGAGGGTATTCGCTGGCACACGCGCGCAAGCCGCGCCGAGGCGGAGGAACGGGCGCGCAAGATACTGGACCGCGTCGGACTGCCGGAGAGCAAATTCCCGCTGTCGCGCTATCCGCACGAATTGTCCGGCGGGCAGCGCCAACGCGTGGTGATCGCCATTGCCTGCGCGCTGAAGCCGAAGCTGTTGATTGCGGATGAACCGACGACCGCGTTGGACGTGGTGTTGCAGGCGCAGGTGCTGGACCTGTTGCGAGATCTCGTGGCGGAAAACCACATGGGGCTGCTGCTGATTTCACACGACCTTGCCGTGGTGACCGAGATGGCCGACCGTATAACGATCCTGCGCCATGGCGAAGTGATGGAAGCGGGCGGTACGGTAAAAGTGCTGTCGGAACAGGTGCACCCCTACACGCGCCAGCTGACGCAAGCTTCGATGCATGTGCCGGAACGTCGGGCTAACGTCGCCGCGAGCCACGTATCGAGCGCGGATTCGGACAAGCAAGGCGCGCTGTTGGAGGTCGAGCGGCTGAGCAGGCTCTATCCGGGCCGACGGTTGTCACTTCTGCGGCGTGGTGAGCCGACACGAGCGGTGGACGACGTTTCGTTTTCGATGATGCCGGGGCAATCGGTGGCGCTGGTCGGTCGTTCGGGCTGCGGCAAGTCCACACTGGCGCGCATGGTGCTGGCTCTGGACAAGCCGACATCCGGCGAGATCCGTTTCCGCGGCGAGGAGCTGACCGGCAAGAGCGAGGCGGACCTGAAGCCGGCGCGGCGCAACATGCAGGTGGTGTTCCAGGACCCTTACGGTTCGTTCGATCCGCGCCAGAAAGTGGAACGGCTGGTGGCGGAGCCGCTGCATGTGCTCGACAGGACGCCGACGCGCGCGGAACGGCGCGAAATGGTGGCGCATGCGCTGCATGAAGTCGGCCTCGCGGAGACGGACATGGACAAGTACCCGCACGAATTCTCCGGCGGGCAGCGGCAAAGGCTGTCGATTGCGCGCGCCATCATCACGCGGCCGAAGCTGGTGGTGGCGGACGAGCCGGTTTCGGCGCTGGACGTGTCGATCCGGGCGCAGATCCTCGACCTGTTTGCCGAGCTGAATGGCAAGCTTGGCGTGGCCTACCTGTTCATCACCCACGATCTCACCGTAGCGCGCGCCATTACCGACGAGGTGATGGTGATGCATGAGGGGCGAATCGTCGAGCGCGGCAAGACCGGCGAAGTGCTCGACCATCCGCAATCTGAGGCGGCTCAAGCGCTTGTCGCGGCTGCGCCCGACCTGCACCGGGCGATTGCGCGGCGCATGCAGGAACAGGGCTGAGGACTAGTTCAGCCTTCCGGCTTCACCGCATCGACCGGGCTGATGCCGAGGATATCGAGCGTGCGGCGCAGCAGCTTGACCTCGTTTTCGGCCAAATGCCTGTCGGCCTTGGCGATCTCGGCCATGTGACGGGCGAGCAGCTTGCGCCTTTCCACGTCGAGTTCCTGAAACAGAGCCATCGCCTGCGAACCGGAGGTTTCGTAGCCGGCGTCGTTCAGGTAATCGATAACCTTGTCCATGCTTGCATCTGGAATATTGAAAGATTCCCGGCAGATACGACGAAAGGTTTCCATCTCGCTTTCACTGACCGAGCCGTCGGCCAAGATCATGCGAAACAGCATCAGGAGTTCGGCCGACAAAACCGGATCGTCGGCGACCTTGCGCACGCCCTGATCGCCATCGAAGATCGAACGTATCTGGTCCAGCAATGCAAATGCCATCGGCGCTCCCTTCCTGAAGGTGGCTCAATAGTTAGCGCACAATCGGCGTTGCGCAATCCGCCTTGCTGTGATCGAACAGATTATCTTTTCCCTCCCCCTGGACTGCCCTTTCCCTCATGTTCGAAATTGCTTCCGAAACCATCGCGTTGCTGATGTTGGCTGCTTTCGTGGCCGGATTTATCGACTCCATTGCCGGCGGCGGCGGGCTGATTGCGATACCGGCTTTGCTTTTGACGGGAATGTCGCCAGTCCATGCGCTCGGCACGAACAAATTGCAGGCGCTTTTCGGCTCGGGATCTGCAACGCTCGCCTACGCTGCCAAAGGTCACGTCAACGTGCGCGAACAACTGCCTTCGGCAATTGTGGCCGCGATCGGCAGCGCAATAGGCGCGCTAGCCGCAACGGTCGTGCCGGCCGATATTCTTGAAGCGGCGCTTCCTGTGGTGCTGATAGCAATTGCGTTGTTCTTCGCCCTCAAGCCGAGAATGAACGATATCGACCGCACCCGGCGCATGACACCGTTTTTATTTGGACTGACAGTTGTTCCGATCCTTGGCTTCTACGACGGCATTTTCGGACCGGGCACGGGCTCTTTCTACATGCTGGCTTTCGTGGCCCTTGCCGGCTACGGCGTGTTGAAGGCGACGGCGCACACCAAGATGCTCAATTTTGCGACCAATATCGGCGCGCTTATCGTCTTTGCGCTTGCAGGCGCAGTCTACTGGAAAATCGGGTTGATGATGGGTGCTGCCCAGTTCGTCGGCGCTAGGCTTGGTGCATCGCTGGCGATCAGGATCGGAGCCAAGCTGATCAAGCCACTGCTCGTCCTCATCT
The DNA here is from genome assembly GCF_057809835.1 of Mesorhizobium sp. FG116. NCBI lineage: Bacteria > Pseudomonadati > Pseudomonadota > Alphaproteobacteria > Hyphomicrobiales > Phyllobacteriaceae > Mesorhizobium > Mesorhizobium sp. FG116. The sequence goes on along the minus strand of NZ_JBMDKS010000023.1, from coordinate 55,672 downwards.
GCGTGGCCCTGGCGATCAAGCTGTTGTCGGACCCAACCAATCCGCTGCGTGTGGCGCTCGGCTGGTAACAGCCCGGGCTCTCAACGCGCCAGCGCGAAGATGGCGTCGCAATCGAGATGGGTTTCAAGTTCGATCGCGATCTCGTCGAGGGCGTTTTCCACCTGCGCGCGGTAGTCGATGCCTGCGCCCCTGACGCCCAGGCTTTCGAGAAACTTGGCCCGAAACTGGTCAGCGCCAAACAGTCCGTGCAGGTAGGTACCGAAGACCTTGCCGTCGGCCGACGTCGCGCCGTCCGCTATCCCGTCGATGGTTACCGCTGGGCGCTGGCCATCGGGGCCGAAGGTGCGGCCGAGATGGATTTCGTAGCCTTGCAAGGGAAGGTCGAAGACCGCCGAGCGCGCGGCGACGTTGCGCACGGTCTTTTCCGGTTCCATCACTGTTTCGACGTCGAGCAGGCCCAGTCCTTCGGCCTCCATGACGCTGCCCTCAATGCCGTCCGGATCGCGTACGATGCGTCCCAGCATCTGGAAGCCACCGCAGATGCCAACGACATGACCGCCGCGCCGGCGATGGGCGGCAAGGTCGCGGTCCCAGCCATTTTCACGGAAGCGCAGAAGATCGCCGATGGTGGATTTCGAGCCGGGAATAACCACCAGCCCGGCATCGGATGGTAGATTCTGGCCCGGCGGCACGAAGACGACTTCCACCTGCGGCTCGGCTTTCAGCGGATCGAGGTCGTCGAAATTGGCGATGCGCGAGAGCATCGGCACCGCGACCTTGAGCGCGCGCTTCTCGCCGGATGCCAGCCTCTCCAGCACCACCGAATCTTCCGAAGGCAAGCGTGCTGCTGCCTTCAACCATGGAACGACGCCGAAACAGGGCCAGCCGGTAAAGCGGTCGATGGCGGCGATGCCATCTTCGAACAGAGTGACGTCACCACGGAACTTGTTGATGAGATAGCCGACGATCATGCGCCGGTCTTCTTCCGGCAAGATGAGATGCGTGCCCGCGACCGAGGCGATCACCCCGCCCCTGTCGATGTCTCCAACCAGAACGACCGGAACATCGGCACGGGTGGCAAAGCCCATATTGGCGATGTCGCGGTCGCGCAAATTGATCTCTGCGGGCGAGCCGGCACCTTCGACAATGACCAGATCGGCGCCCTCGCCGACCTTGGCCCAGGAATCCAGAACGGCGGCCATCAAGTGCCCCTTGAGGGTCTGGTAGTCGCGGGCGCGGGCCTGGCCGAACACCTTGCCCTGCACGACGACCTGCGCGCCGACATCGGTCTGCGGCTTGAGCAGAACCGGGTTCATGTGAACGGTCGGCTCGGCTCCGCAAGCGATTGCCTGCAGCCATTGGGCGCGACCGATCTCGCCACCTCCGGGTTCTCCCGGCAGATCGGCCACGGCGGCGTTGTTCGACATGTTCTGCGGCTTGAACGGCCTGACCTTCAAGCCACGGTTCCTTGCCGCACGGCAGAGGCCGGCGACCAGCACCGTCTTGCCGACATCGGAGCCGGTGCCCTGAAGCATGATCGCCTTTGCCATGCTCAGCGCGCCCCGCCGGTTATGGTCGAGCGCTGGGCGAGCGGTCCGCCGCGCCACAAGTAGAATGCGAGCAGAGGCTCGGTTGCCGTGCGCATGGCATGGGTGACGTTAGACGCGTGATGGATAAGTTCGCCGCCTTTGCGCAAACGGAACGGCGCTTCGCCCATACGCCATTCGGCCGTTCCGGTGAGCGGAATGTAGACTTCTTCTGCGATGTGGTGATGGTCGGGATAGACGATGCCGGGTCCAAGTATCAGGAAACCGCCTGCCATGCTGTCATGCACAAAGTGGCCACGCGTGCCGAACAATTCCACCCAGCCATAATTGTCGAGAAAGTGCTGGCCGAAATCCGCCGCGGTGTAGGTTTGACCCCACCGCAATTCAGGTGCAGCCGCAGACAGTTCAGCGATGAGTTCCTGTTCACGCGCTTCGGCAATATCGGCCAGCCGCTCAAGACAGGCAACGCAGGGCAAAGTGTTCGGCGCGAGAGGTCGCGACGGCATTTGCCAATCGAAACCGGCGAGAAAATCGTCGGCGGGGCCAGAAGTGGCAACGTTTGAAAGATAGTTGCGCAACACACCCATCAGACTATCGATTTTTGTCGGCACGTGTTTTCTCGTACTTGAATTTTCGCACAACCGCTCCGCTTAAGGTCGGGTTTGCGCGCTGGCATCATTGGTCTAGATTGCTCGCCACGCATAGCCAAAAACGACATTTGCCGGGAGGGCGCCATGGATAGCGTTGCTTCAACGACGGGCGGCCAGTTCGAGCTTAACGACGACCAGCGCGCCATTCAGGAAATGGCGGAAGCCTTTGCCAACGACCGCGTTGCGCCGAATGCGCTGGACTGGGACAAGAACCGGCATTTTCCATCCGATGTGATCCGCGAGACCGGGCCGCTTGGCCTCGGCGGTATCTATGTGCGGGACGATGTCGGCGGGTCCGCGCTTGGACGGCTCGACGCGGTGCTGATTTTCGAGGCGCTGGCAAAGGCCTGCCCGGCGTTTTCCTCGTTCATATCGATCCACAACATGGCGTCTTCGATGATCGACCGCTTCGGCAACGAAGAGCAGCGCCAGCGCCTGCTGCCGAAACTGACCTCGATGGAATGGCTGGCCAGCTACTGCCTGACGGAGCCGGGTTCGGGCTCGGATGCGGCGGCGCTGAAGACGCGAGCCTCGCGTTCAGGCGGCAACGGCTCCGACTATGTTTTGAACGGCACCAAGCAATTCATTTCCGGCGCCGGGGACTCAGATGTTTACGTCGCCATGGTGCGCACCGGAGCCGATGGCCCCAAGGGTGTTTCGACCATCGTGGTGCCGAAAGATGCTCCCGGCCTTTCCTTCGGCGCGGTCGAAAACAAGATGGGCTGGCATATGCAATCCACCCGTCAGGTGATCTTCGAAGACTGCAAGGTGCCGGCGGAGAACCTGCTTTCACAGGAAGGCGACGGTTTCGGCATTGCAATGGCAGGGTTGGATGGCGGGCGGCTCAACATTGCGGCGTGTTCGCTGGGCGGTGCGCAATCGGCGCTCGACAAGGCAATCGCCTACACTGCCGAACGCAACGCATTCGGCAAGACCATCAACCAGTTCCAGGCGCTGCAATTCAGGCTGGCGGACATGGAAACGGAATTGCAGGCGGGCCGCATTTTCCTTTACACCGCCGCTTCCAAGCTGGACGCCAAGGCGCATGACGCCTCGAAATGGTCGGCGATGGCCAAGCGCTTCGTTACCGACACCGGATTTGCCGTCGCCAACGACGCGCTGCAACTGCTTGGCGGCTACGGCTATCTGCATGACTACGGCATCGAAAAACTGGTGCGCGACCTGCGCGTGCACCAGATCCTCGAGGGCACCAACGAGATCATGCGCGTCATCATCGCAAGACATCTGATCGGAAAGCAGTAGGGCCGCCCTACTCCATTCATTGCCCACACGGAGGACATCAATGACCACCATCGCCTTCATCGGCCTCGGCAACATGGGCAATCCCATGGCCGCCAACCTCGTCAAGGCGGGCCATACCGTGCTGGGTTTTGACCTCATGCCGGAAAACCTGACCGTGGCGCGCGAGCATGGCGTGACGGTGATGGCCAGCGCGGTTGCGGCAGTGAAGGACGCCGATGTGGTGATAACCATGCTGCCGGCCGGCAAGCATGTGCTTTCGGTCTATGAGGATATCGCGCCCAAGGCCAAGCAAGGCGCGCTGTTCATCGATTCCTCCACCATCGACGTGGACTCGGCGCGCAAGGCGCACGCGATCGCCGCCAAGAGCGGCGTTGCCTCGGTCGATGCGCCGGTTTCCGGCGGCACGGGCGGGGCTGCGGCCGGCACGCTGACCTTCATGGCCGGCGGCAGCGACGAAGCATTTGCAAAGGCCGAACCGATCCTGAAGCCGATGGCCGGCCGCATCGTGCATTGCGGCGGCGATGGCGCAGGCCAGGCCGCGAAGATCTGTAACAACATGATCCTCGGCATCTCGATGATCGGCGTCGCCGAAGCCTTCGTGCTGGGCGAAAAGCTCGGTCTTTCCCATCAGGCGTTGTTCGACGTCGCCTCGACCTCATCCGGCCAATGCTGGTCGCTGACCTCCTACTGCCCGGTGCCCGGGCCGGTACCCGCCTCACCCGCCAACCGCGACTACAAGCCGGGCTTTGCCGCGGCGCTGATGCTGAAGGACCTCAAGCTTTCGCAGGAAGCGGCACAGGGCGCGGGCGCGGTGACGCCGCTGGGCGCCGAGGCGGCGCAGCTTTACGCTCTGTTCAACGCGCAAGGCGGTGCAGGCGCGGACTTTTCCGGCATCATCAATTTCCTGCGCGGCAAGTGATGCTTATGCGCTGAGCGTGCGGCGGACAGCCTCGCGCCAGCCTTTAAGCTTGCCGGCGCGCGTCGCCGCATCCATTTCCGGTTTGAAGCGGTGGTCGAGTGCCCAGGATTTGGCGAATTGCGCCGCCTTCGGCCACACGCCTGCCTTCGAGCCGGCCAGCCATGCCGCGCCAAGCGCCGTTGTTTCCAGAATGGTCGGCCGGTCAACCGGTGCATCCAGAATGTCGGCAAGCCGCTGCATGGTCCAGTCGGACGCGACCATGCCGCCGTCCACGCGCAGGACCGTCTTGCCGTTGCCGTTCTTCCAGTCCTTGCGCATGGCATCCAGAAGGTCGCGTGTCTGGAACGCCACGGACTCCAATGTGGCGCGGGCGAACTCAGCCGGACCGGAATTGCGCGTGAGGCCATAGATCGCGCCGCGTGCCTCGGCATCCCAGTGCGGCGCGCCAAGGCCGACAAAGGCCGGCACGAGATAGACCGACTGGGTCGGATCAGCCTCCGCCGCCATCTTGCCGGTTTCGCTGGCCTTGCCGATGATCTTCAGACCATCGCGCAGCCATTGCACCGCAGCGCCGGCGATGAAGATCGATCCTTCGAGCGCGTAGGTCGTCTTGCCGTTCAGCCGGTAGGCAATGGTGGTGAGCAGCCGGTTCTTCGAACGCACCATGTCGCTGCCGGTGTTGAGCAGCGCAAAGCAGCCGGTGCCGTAGGTGGATTTCATCATGCCCGGCTGGAAACAGGCCTGGCCAATGGTCGCGGCCTGCTGGTCGCCGGCAACGCCAAAGATTCTTATGCCGGCCCCGAAAAGCTTCTCGTCCGTTACGCCAAAATCATCGGCGCAATCCTTCACCTGCGGCAGCATCGCGGCCGGAATGTTCAGGATGCGGAGAAGCTCGGCGTCCCATTCATTCTTTTCGATGTTGTAGACGAGCGTGCGCGACGCGTTGGTGGCGTCGGTCGCATGGACCTTGCCGCCGGTAAGACGCCAGATCAGGAAGCAATCGATGGTGCCGGCCAGCAACTCGCCCTTTTCGGCGCGCTTGCGGGCGCCCTTCACCTTGTCCAGCATCCAGGCGATCTTGGTGCCGGAGAAATAGGGATCGAGCAGCAGGCCCGTCTTCTTGCTGAACTTCGGCTCAAGGCCTTGCTTCTTGAGCTTTGCGCATAGCGGCGCGGTGCGACGATCCTGCCAGACGATGGCATTGTGGATAGGCTTGCCGGTCGCCTTGTCCCAGATGACCACGGTTTCGCGCTGGTTGGTGATGCCGATGGCGGCGATGTCGGCGGCGCTGCAATCGGCCTTCTTCAAGGCGGCCTTCACCGTTGACACGACGCTGGCCCAAATCTCTTCCGGATCATGTTCGACCCAGCCGGAAGCCGGATAGTGCTGCGCGAACTCCTTCTGGCCGACACCGGCAACCTTCATGCCTGCATCGAAGACGATGGCGCGGCTGGATGTGGTGCCCTGGTCGATGGCAAGGATATGGCCGCTCATGCTTCCTCCGCGAAAACCGCTCTGCTCTCAAACGGCATGGTCGGCCAGGATGGCTTTTTGCCGATCGACCGGTATATCGACCAATCGGTAATTGCCAAAATCCGCCATGCCAAGCCGCCGCAAGCCCCTGTTGTGGTCAAGACCGAGGATCAGCCTGTATTTGCTGCCGTCGATGCCTGTCAGATCATAAAGGCATTCATAGTGGATTGTCGGTTGCCGCCGCATTGAATGACTTTGGCAACTGATTTCGCCGACCTGCGCGACCGAATTTTGCGTCAACGGCTTTTGATTGTCGTCGTCGCCCCACGCGTCGAGCGACGTGTTCATCGCAAAGGAAACGTGCAGCAAGCCTTCGAGATCGGAACGCGACGGCTTGTTCCATCCGAACAGCCAGACGGCACCGAGGAAGCCGACAGCAGCCACGAAGGCAACAATCGACCAAGGGCCGCCACGGAAAACCTTTCGGATCGCCGCGCTCGGCATCCCGCCTCCCAAGGATCTGGCAAATCAAGACAGATGAGAGCCGGCGGAAACCCGCCGGCTCTCTTTTCTCAGATGCCGCTTACTTCTGCCAGCTCTTCACCAGCTCGTCGTAGTTGACGGTAATCGGCTTTTCCTTCTCGTTCTCGATCTTCAGCTGCGGAGCGAGGTTGCCCTTGGCCACCGCATCTGCGTTCCAGTAGGCGAGATCATGCTCTTCGGCCATTTTCGGGCCGATATCGCCCTGCACGCCCGCCCTTTCGAGGCGTTCCATGACCTTTTCCTGCTCTGCGCAGAGCGAGTCCATGGCCTCCTGCGCCGTCTTGGCGCCGGAAGAAGCGTCACCGATTGCCTGCCACCAAAGCTGTGCCAGCTTCGGATAGTCAGGGATATTCGTGCCCGTCGGCGACCACTGGATGCGAGCCGGCGAACGATAGAACTCGACCAGACCGCCGAGCTTCGGTGCCCGTTCGGTGAAGCTCTTGTGGTCAATCGTGGACTGACGAATGAGCGTCAGGCCTACATGGCTTTTCTTCACGTCGACGGTTTTCGAGGTCACGAACTGCGCGTAGAGCCAGGCGGCCTTGGCGCGGTCTTCGGGGGTGGACTTCATCAGCGTCCAGGAACCCACGTCCTGATAGCCCAGCTTCATGCCGTCCTTCCAGTAGACGCCATGCGGCGATGGGGCAAAGCGCCACTTCGGCGTGCCGTCGGCGTTGACCACCGGTAGGCCATCCTTGACGAAACTGGCGGTGAAGGCGGTGTAGGTGAACATCTGCTGAGCGATGTTACCTTGCGCCGGCACAGGACCGGATTCGGAGAACGTCATGCCCTGAGCTTCGGCCGGCGCGTAGGCCTTCAGCCAGTCGAGATATTTCTGGATGGAATACACCGCAGCCGGGCCGTTGGTATCGCCACCGCGGGCAACGCAGGAGCCGACGGGGCGCGAGTTTTCATCGACCTTGATACCCCATTCGTCGACCGGCAGGCCGTTCGGAATGCCTTTGTCCCCGTTACCTGCCATCGACAGCCAGGCATCGGTGAACCGCCAGCCAAGCGACGGATCCTTCTTGCCGTAGTCCATGTGGCCATAGACTTTCTTGCCGTCGATCTCGCGGCCGGTGAAGAACTCGGCGATGTCCTCATAGGCCGACCAATTGACCGGAACGCCGAGATCGTAGCCGTACTTCGTCTTGAAATCGGCCTTGTTCTTCTCGTCGTTGAACCAATCATAACGGAACCAGTAGAGGTTCGCGAACTGCTGGTCGGGAAGCTGGTACAGCTTCTTGTCCGGTGCGGTGGTGAAGGATGTCCCGATGAAATCGGCAAGGTCGAGGTTCGGATTGGTGACGTCCTTACCTTCGTTGGCCATCCAGTCGGTCAGGTTGCGCACCTGCTGGTAGCGCCAGTGCGTACCGATCAGGTCCGAGTCGTTGACCCAGCCGTCATAGAGATTTTCTCCGGTTTGCATCTGGGTCTGGATTTTCTCGACGACGTCGCCTTCCTGGATCAGGTCATGCGTCAGCTTGATGCCCGTAATGGCGCTGAAGGCTGGCGCCAGAACCTTCGATTCATAGCTATGCGTGTCGATGGTTTCGGAGACGACCTTGATCTCCATGCCGGCAAACGGCTTGGCGGCGTCGATGAACCACTGCATCTCAGCTTCCTGAGCCGCCCTATCCAGAGTAGAAAGATCTCCTATCTCCTTGTCCAGAAAGGCTTTTGCCTCATCCATGCCAGCGAAGGCATTGCCTACGCCAAACAAGAGGACAAGGGCGGTAGTCGATGTTAAAAGCTGCCGTCGCATAAGTTTCCTCCTCAATAAGGTTGCAGTTGCGATCGGAGCGGTCGCCGGCACGCGGCCGCTCCAACAATTTCTCCCTCTATACGTAGCGAAACACCGCAATGGCGTAGACCACGGAGAGAGCGAGAGCCCACCACAGGCCGGGCCCAACAAGGCCAAGCCAAGCGAGATGGATAAAGGCGCTGCCGAGCAGCGAAACAAAAAGGCGGTCGCCGCGCGTCGTCTCGAAACGCAATATTCCGACGCGGGGATGGCCACCGGGCGATGCGTATTCCCAAACGGCCATCAGCGACAACAATGCAAGAATGGTCAAGAAGAAGGCGGCGGTAGGGAAAGTCCATGCCATCCATCCGCCTGCCACAAGCGGCGCAAACCAGTCGCGCACGCCATCCTTGAGCGGAACGGCGGACACGAGCAGCCCCACTGCAATCAGGAACACGACCACGACAATGGCAAGCGCAGTCCGCCAGCGGTGCGATCCAGCCATCATACCCTCCCCAGGGCAAAGCCCTTGGCAATGTAGTTGCGCACAAACCAGATCACGAGCGCGCCGGGGATGAGGGTGAGCACGCCGGCTGCCGCCAGCAAGCCCCAGTCCATACCGGCAGCGGAAACGGTCCTGGTCATGACGGCGGCGATCGGCTTGGCATCGGTCGTCGTCAAAGTGCGGGCGATCAGCAGTTCAACCCACGAGAACATGAAGCAGAAGAAGCAGGCGACGCCGATGCCGCTTGCGATGAGCGGCATGAAAATCTTTACGAAGAAGCGCGGGAACGAATAGCCGTCGATATAGGCCGTTTCGTCGATCTCCTTAGGCACGCCCGACATGAAACCTTCGAGAATCCAGACCGCCAAAGGCACGTTGAAAAGGCAGTGAGCCAAGGCGACCGCGATGTGCGTATCAATGAGACCGAAAGCCGAATAAAGCTGGAAGAACGGCAGCGCAAAGACCGCCGGCGGCGCCATGCGGTTTGTCAGCAGCCAGAAGAACAGGTGCTTGTCGCCCAAGAAGCGATAGCGTGAAAACGCATAAGCTGCAGGCAGCGCCACGGCGACCGAAATCACCGTATTCATAACCACATAGGTGATCGAGTTGATGTAACCCGAGTACCAGGACGCGTCGGTGAAAATCACGACATAATTGCGCAGCGTCGGCTGATGCGGATAAAGCGTCAGCGACGATACGATCTCGGTGTTGGTCTTGAAGCTCATGTTGATGAGCCAGTAGATCGGCAGCATCAGGAAGACGATATAAAGGGTGGGCACGACCCACCACCATTTCGACTCGACGCCGCGCTTGCGCATGAGACGGGCGACCGCCTCCTGCGAAACTTCGCTGGCGGCTTTGCTGCCGATAGCGGCCCCGCTCATTGCGCCCCGTTCCGTTCTTTCGTTTGCGCCCGCCATGTCAGCGCTCCGCGTCGTAGTTGGTCATGACGGTGTAGAACACCCACGACAACAGGAGGATGATGAGGAAGTAGACAAGCGACATCGCCGCCGCAGGCCCGAGATCAAACTGGCCGAGCGCCGTCTTGACGAGATCGATCGACAGGAAGGTGGTCGAATTGCCCGGCCCACCGCCGGTGACGACGAACGGCTCGGTGTAGATCATGAAGCTGTCCATGAAGCGCAGCAGCACGGCGATGAGCAGGACACGCTGCATCTTCGGCAACTGGATGTAGCGGAACACCGACCAGCGCGAGGCGCCATCGATCTTGGCAGCCTGATAGAAGGCGTCGGGGATCGAAACCAAGCCAGCATAGCAGAGCAGGACGACGAGGCTTGTCCAATGCCAGACATCCATGATGATAACCGTCACCCAGGCATCGAACGGGTCCTGGACGTAGTTGTAGTCGAACCCCAGCGCATTGACGACATAGCCGAGCAGGCCGATGTCGTTGCGCCCGAACACTTGCCAGATGGTGCCGACAACGTTCCACGGAATGAGCAAGGGCAGTGCCATCAGGACCAGACAGACCGGCACGCCCCAACCCTTCTTGGGCATGTTGAGCGCGATGAAGATGCCGAGCGGCACTTCGATTGCGAGGATAATGAAGGAAAAGATCAGGTTGCGGCCCATCGCCTGCCAGAAGCGGTCCGAGGCAAGCAATTCCTCGAACCACTCGGTGCCGGCCCAGAAGAACTGGTTGTTACCGAAGGTATCCTGCATGGAATAGTTCACGACGGTCATCAACGGGATGATGGCCGAGAACGCGACCAGCACCAGCACAGGCAGGACGAGAAGCCAGGCTTTGTTGTTCCAGGTCTTGTCCATGTCAGGCCCCCATCTCGACACGCCAGGAGTCGGCATAGACGTTAATGCCCGCAGGCTCGAAACTCACCTTGGCGTCGGCAGGTATCTCGTCATCCTCACCGATAATGGCCGCGATATCGCGCCCCTCAAGCTTTGCACGGATGACTTTATGCCGGCCAACATCCTCGACCTTGGTGATGGATACAGGCATGCCACTGGAGCCGATGCGAACATATTCAGGGCGCACGCCAAGCTCGATCGAGCCTTCCGCCGACTTCAGGGCGCCCGGCAACTGGATCGACTGCGAACCCAGCCTGGCGACCTTGCCTTCCACCTTCACGGGCATGACGTTCATGCCCGGCGATCCGATGAAGTAGCCGACAAAAGTGTGGCGCGGCCTTTCGAACAGTTCGGCCGGCGTGCCGATCTGCACGATCTCGCCGTCATACATGACGACGACGCGCTCTGCGAAAGTCAGAGCCTCGGTCTGGTCGTGGGTGACGTAGACCATGGTGTAGCCAAAGCGCCGGTGAAGTTGCTTCAACTGTGAGCGCAAAACCCACTTCATGTGCGGGTCAATGACGGTGAGCGGCTCATCGAACAAAATGGCGTTGACGTCGGAACGAACAAGACCGCGGCCGAGCGATATCTTCTGCTTCTGGTCTGCAGTAAGGCCCCTCGCCTTGCGCCCGGCCCAACTGGCCAGATCGGTCATCTCCAAAGTCTCGCGCACCTTGCGATCGACGTCGGCTTCCGGAACGCCGCGGTTGCGCAGCGGAAAGGCCAGATTGTCGTACACCGTCATGGTGTCGTAGATGACCGGGAACTGGAACACCTGGGCAATGTTGCGTTCCTGCGTGGACAGGTTGGTCACGTCCTTGCCGTTGAACAGCAACTGGCCGTGCGAGGGCCGCAGCAGGCCGGAAATGATGTTGAGCAGCGTGGTCTTGCCGCAACCGGAAGGGCCAAGCAGGGCGTAAGCGCCGCCGTCTTCAAAGGTGTGATGCACTTCCTTCAACGCAAAGTCGGAATCCTTGCGCGGATCGGCCAGGTAGGAATGGCGGATGTGGTTGACGTCGATGCGTGCCATCTCCAGCCCTCCTACGCTGCCATGCTCGGTGCGGAGACCGCACGGCCGTTGCCATCGAACACCATGATGTGGCGCGGGTCGATGAACACCTCGACCTCGTCGTCTGTCTCGTAATGGCGGATGCCGTGGGTGAGCATGACCCAGCGAACATCGGCGAAATCGAGATGGATGAAGCTTTCCGAGCCGGTGATTTCGGTGATGGAAACCTTGGCGCGGACCGGAACCGAACCCGCATTCGAGCGATCAAGAGAAAGATGGTGGGGTTGAAAGCCGATCGTGTAATTGCCGTCGGCTATACCAACGAGGTCGGTTGGCACTGGGAGGTTAACCCCACCATCAAGGAGAAGATGCTTGCCCTTCTTGGCAAGCACGATTGTGTTCAGCGGGGGATCGGCAAAGGTCTTCGCCGTGACCAGATCGACCGGCCTGCGGAAGACTTCGACGGTTGGGCCGAACTGGGTCACCCTACCCTGCGACAGCGTTGCCGTGTTGCCGCCAAGCAGGAGCGCTTCATGCGGCTCGGTCGTCGCATAGACGAAGATGGTTCCCGCTTCCGCGAATATCTTCGGCAGTTCTTCGCGCAATTCCTCGCGCAGCTTGTAGTCCAGATTGGCAAGCGGTTCGTCGAGCAGAACGAGGCTGGCGTTCTTGACGATGGCGCGCGCCAGCGCAGTGCGCTGTTGCTGGCCGCCGGAAAGGTTTAGCGGCGTGCGGTCGAGATAGGGCGTGAGCTTGAGCAGGTCGGCAGCCTTGCGGACCTCGCGGTCGATACTGGCCTTGTCGATGCCGGCAACGCGCAAGGGCGAAGCGATGTTCTCGTATACGGTCATTGCCGGATAGTTGATGAACTGCTGGTAGACCATGGCGACGTTGCGCTTCTGGACGCGAACGCCGGTCACGTCCTTGCCGTCGAACCAGATGGAACCGGAAGTGGGAACATCGAGCCCGGCCATGAGGCGCATGAGGCTGGTCTTGCCCGACAGCGTCGGTCCGAGCAGGACGTTCAACGAACCATGATTGAGCGTCAACGAGATGTCGGCAATGTGGGTGTCTGCCCCCACAACCTTCGAGACATTTCTCAGTTCCAGCATATGCCCTCTCGTGCCTCCCTTATTCCGCCGCCGCCGAATGTCTCCTGGTAAGGCCCTGTATGAATGTATCGAGCACGTCGACCTGCTCAGGGGTAAGATGCAGGCCACGCTTGGTTCTGCGCCACAGCACGTCTTCCGCCGTCATCGCCCACTCGTTGGCCACAAGGTAGCGGACTTCAGCCTCGTAGAGGTCCGCACCGAAATAGCGGCCGAGATCGGCGATGGATTTGGCCTGGCCGAGCAAGATGACTGCCCGCGTTCCATAAAGGCGCATCAACCGCTTGGCATGGTGCGGGGTGAGGAATGGGTAGGCGTAGCTCAGCTTCGCGACTTCGGTATCGAAGTTCGTCGCCGGAAAATCGCCGCCCGGTAGCGGTGCGACCGCCGTCCACGGCTTGCCGCGCTTGCCGAGAAAGCCTTCGATCTTTTCCAGCATCGCCTCTGAAAGCCGGCGATAGGTGGTGATCTTGCCGCCAAACGCATTGAGAAGCGGCGCACCGCCTTCCTCGGCCTTCAAAACGTAGTCTCGGGTCGCCTCCTGCGCCTTGGACGCGCCGTCATCATAGAGCGGACGCACCGCCGAATAGGTCCAGACAATGTCTTCGCGCTTGACCGGCTCGGCGAAATACTCGCTTGCCGCGGCGCACAGATAGTCGATCTCGGCGTCACTTATCTTCACGTCGTGCGGATCGCCGGGATAATCCTGGTCCGTGGTGCCGATCAGCGTGAAATCTTCCTCATAAGGTATGGCGAAGATGATGCGGCCGTCCTTGTTCTGGAAGAAATAGGCGCGTGGATCATCGAACTTCTTCGGCACGACGATGTGGCTGCCCCGAACGAGGCGCACGTTGTGGACATCGTTGCGGCCGAACGCTTCGGTAAGGACGTGATCGACCCAAGGTCCGGCTGCGTTGACCAGCAAGCGGGCCGTGACCTCCTCGCGAGCGCCGGTGTGGGTATCCTCAAGGGTCACGGTCCAGGTCTTGTCGTCGCGGCGCGCGGAAACGACCTTGGTCCGCACGCGGATATCGGCACCCTTGTCGGCGGCATCACGGGCGTTCAAGGCAACCAGCCGGGCATCGTTGACCCAGCCGTCCGAATACTCGAACGCCTTTGAAAACAAGCGCTTCAACGGCTTGCCTGATGGGTCGGTATGCATGTCGAGCGTTTTCGTGGCGGGCAAGAGCTTGCGGCCGCCAATGTGATCGTAGAGGAACAGGCCGAGCCTGAGCAGCCATGCCGGTCGCAGTCCCTCGGCATAGGGCAGCACGAAACGCATCGGCCAGATGATGTGCGGCGCATTGCGCCACAACACCTCGCGCTCCATCAGCGCCTCGCGAACCAGCCGGAACTCGTAGAACTCGAGGTAGCGCAGACCGCCGTGGATGAGCTTGGTCGAACCGGACGAGGTTCCGCTGGCAAGGTCGTTCATTTCGGCCAGAAGAACGGAAAAGCCTCGCCCGACAGCGTCGCGGGCTATGCCGCATCCATTGATGCCGCCGCCGATGATGACAATGTCATGGATCGCGGTTTCGCCCACGAAAATCTCCGAGATTTCGTCGCCCGGTACAAATCATCATTTCGAAATCAAATCGAGATTATTTCGAAACAATAACGAATGTCAAACGACGTTTCGGAGATAATTTTGAGCGTCCACACTCAGGTGCGGTTGGTGGTCTCGATCAATTGAACTTCGGTTTCCTCACAGATGCGGCGCACGGCGGGAATATCGCAGCGATCGGTGATGAAGGTGTTGACCTGCGACAGGTGACCGATGCGCACCGGGGCGGTCCGCTCGAACTTGGTGCTGTCGGAAACCAGGATCACATGCCGGGCATTGGCGATGATGGCCTGGGCCACCTTTACCTCGCGAAAATCGAAGTCGAGGAGCGCGCCATCATGGTCGATGGCTGACGCGCCGATCACGGCGTAATCGACCTTGAACTGCTTGATGAAGTCGACCGCCGCCTCACCGACGACGCCACCGTCCGAGCCGCGAACCACGCCACCGGCGATGACAACTTCTATCGAAGGATAAACCCGCATCCTGTTGGCAACATTGATGTTATTGGTAATGACCATCAGGCCGGAGTGATCGAGAAGCGCGTTGCTGACCGCCTCGGTCGTGGTGCCGATATTGATGAACAGGGAGGCGCTGTCCGGGATCAGGCGCGCAGCCGCCTTGCCGATCGCTTCCTTCTCATCGGCGGCAATCTTGCGCCGCGCCTCGTATTCCATGTTCTCGATGCCGGAAGGAAACAGCGCACCGCCGTGGATGCGGCTCAGCAGGCGTTGATCGCACAGATCGTTGAGATCCTTGCGGATGGTCTGGGGCGTAACCGAGAAATGCGCGGCCAGATCATCGACCAGTACCCTGCCCTTGTCCTTGGCCATCTGGATGATTTCGGCATGGCGGGGCGGAAGGTACATGGCTCGTCCTTTTTCGTTTTTTGGACCCATAGCCTAAAACGAAAGCGATGAACAGGCGTCAGCGGCCCAAAAGAACCTCACCACTATGGACGAGAGGCAAGAAAGATCCGAGGAGATCAGCGCAAATTGCCGGCGATTTCCTTGATGACTGCGAACGCCATTTCGACGTCCCGAGCCGTGGAATCGAACTGGCCTGCCTGGAAACGAATGGCAAAGCGGCCCTCCACTTTCGTTTGTGTCAGATAGATGCGGCCATCATTGTTGATTGCGTTGAGCAGACGCTGATTGTGTTCGTCCGCGTCCACGCCCGCTGGCGCGCGATGGCGAAACGAAAAAAGCGAGAGCATCGGCTCGGTTACGAGTTCGAAATCCGGCTCGGCGGCAAGCCGGCGGGCAAGCTTTTCGCTCCATGCAACGTGGTTGCGGATCATCCGGCGCAAGGCTTCGAGCCCGTGCGCACGCAACAGGAACCACAGTTTCAGCGCGCGGAAGCGACGGCCGAGCGGGACCGACCATTCGGAATAGTTGACGATGCCGTCGTGGCCGTGGGTTTTGAGATACTCCGGCTTGATGGCCAGCGTGCGCACATGGCTTTCCGGATCGCGGATGAACTGGACCGAACAATCGAATTGCGCGCCAAGCCATTTGTGCGGATTGAAAACGATGGAATCCGCGCCTTCGACACCGGTCCAGAAATGCCGGTATTCAGGACAGATCATCGCCGAGCCCGCCCAGGCGGCATCGACATGGAGGTAGAGGCCGTGACGGCGCGCGATGTCGGCAACAGCGGCAATATCGTCAGTTGCGCCGACGCTGGTGCCGCCGACGCAAGCGATGATGCCTGCGGGAAGGAAGCCATTGGCCCGGTCTTCGACGATGGCGGCCTCAAGTGCCGCGGCATCCATCGAGCGCAGCGCGCCTTTGACAGGGATACGGACCAGATTTTCCTCGCCTACGCCGGACACCCAGATGGCGCGGTCAATCGAGGTATGGACCTGATCCGAAGAATAGATGCGAACGGCAGGCTGGCCGGCGAGCCCCTTCCTGTTGCCCTCCCAGGCAAGCGCGCGCTCGCGCATGGTGAGCACGGCAGCCAAGGTGGCTGACGACGCGGAATCCTGGATGACGCCGGAAAATCCTTCAGGCAGGCCAAGCGCCTGGCGCATCCAGTCGATGATGCGCATTTCAAGTTCGGTCGCTGCCGGCGAGGTCTGCCAGAGCATGCATTGCGCAGCCATGGCGGAAACCAGATATTCCGCGACGACAGACACGGGGGCCGCATTGGCGGGGAAATAGGCGAAGAAGCGCGGATGTTGCCAGTGGGTCATGCCCGGCACGATTGTCGCCTCGAAATCCGCGAAGATCTTTTCCATAGGCTCGCCATCTTCAGGCGGCGATGCCTCGATGGCGCGAAAGATTTCACCCGGCTCAGTGCTGGGCCTTACCGGCCGGTCACGCAAGGTTTCGCGATAGTCGGCGCCCCATTCGGCAGCACGGAGAGACCAATCACGAAACTCGTTGCCGTCCATCGCCGATCTCCAACTGTTTCTGCCTCAAGCCCGCGACTATTCGGGAAAGTCCGGCAATTGCTGGAACGCCGCCTTCAGCGCATCCGACCAGCCGCTCGAAATCGTACGGTAGTAGGGATCGTCCTGGCCGATGCGCTTCTTGACGCCGACTTTGAAGCTGTCCTTCTCGTAGAAGAGCAGATCGAGCGGCAATCCGACTGAAAGATTGGATTTGAGGGTGGAATCGAACGACACCAGCATGAGCTTGACGGTTTCGGCAAAGCTCATCGTACGCTCATAGGCCCTTACGATGATCGGCTTGCCGTATTTGGTTTCGCCAATCTGGAAGAACGGCGTGTCGTCGGTGGCCTCGATGAAATTGCCTTCCGGGTAGATCATGAACAGGCGCGGCAGCGAACCGCGTATCTGGCCGCCCAGAATGAAGGAGGCGTTGAAGTAGGCATCCGCCCGTTCGCCTTCGGGCGCGGAACTTGCGATCACTTCTTTGACCGTATCGCCGACCAGTCGCGCGGTCTGGTACATGGATGGCGTTTCGAGAACCGTGGCATGGCGATCTGCAACCGCCTTGCTGCGTTCGTCGAGCAGGCTGACAACGGCTTGCGTGGTAGCGAGATTGCCGGCCGTCATCAACACGATGACACGTTCGCCCGGCTGCTCCCAGACGTGCATCTTGCGATAGGTGGAGATGGAATCCATTCCGGCATTGGTGCGCGTGTCCGACATGAACACGAGCCCGCGGTCGATCTGCAATCCTACGCAATAGGTCATGGGCACTCTTCTGACATGATCTTGGCGCGGGAATTACTGCTCTACCGTGATCTGAACCGCAAGCCGTTCTTCGGCCTGTCCTAAACGGATTCCAGATATGGGCATGGCATCGTGGTAGTCGCGGCCGACAGCGATGCGTACGTAACGCTCGTCCGGTGAGATGCCGTTGGAAGCATCGAAACCGACCCAACCGAGCTTCGGCACATGCACTTCCGCCCATGCGTGGCTTGCGGTCTGCTCGATAGCGGCATTCATCATCAGGTAGCCGCTGATATAGCGCGCCGGGAAACCCATGTTGCGGGCGGCTGCGGCGAAGATGTGGCTATGGTCCTGGCAAACACCGGTGCCAAGTTCCAATGCGTCTTCGGCCGAGGTCTCGGTTGTCGTGCTGCCGATGGTGTATTTAACCCGGTCTCGAACCGTCATCATGAGGCGATGGAGTTTCTCGATATCGCTGCCGTCACCGATCGAAGCGACGAGTTCCTTTATTCCCTGCCCTGCCTTGGTCAGGCGCGTCTCATGGCAAAACAACCACAACGGCGCGAATCCGTACTGCGTGCCGTAGACGCCGGCGGTATCCTTGGTTTCAACTTCTCCGGCCACCTCAACGACAATGCGGTGAGGCTCTCCCTCGACGCTGATGAGGCGGGTGTCGTTGTCGAAATGATCCTTGAAACGGACTTCTTCGCGCGCGCCTTCGACGTTCAAATTCCACGAATGCACCTGCTGCGTCGGCCCGTTGACGGGCATGAGCCGCAAGCGCTGCAAGGCATAGTACACCGGCACGTCGTAATTGTATTCGGTCTTGTGGGTGATCTTCAGCCGCATTCCGAAGCCTCAATAGAACCGGTAGTCTTGCGCAATCTCGTTTCCGAGCCGCGTGTTGTCCCGGATGAAATCGCTCAGGAATTCATGCAAGCCTGCATCGAAAATATCCTTGATCGAACCGACCTTGAGCAAGGACCGCGTTTTCGTAGACGTTGCGTGGCAGGCGTGGCGCGCACCGTAGTCGTCGGCGAGCAGGTTGAGGTGTTCGGATATGAAGCGGTAGCAAAAGGCCAGCGAACGCGGCATTCGGCCGTTGAGGATCAGATAGTCGGCGATGTTGGACGGTTTGTAGGTCGCATCGTAGTTCCAGCGGTAGGATCGGTGCGCGGAAACCGAGCGCAGGATCGATTCCCACTGGTAGTTGTCCAGGGTCGAACCGACCCATGAAATCGACGGCAGAAGAACGTAATATTTGACGTCGAGGATGCGCGCCGTGTTGTCGGCGCGCTCGACATAGGTGCCGAGCTGCGAGAAGTCGAAAATCTCGTTGCGCAGCATGGTGCCGTAGAATGCGCCCCGGATCAGCGCCGTTTCGCGCTTGATCGCATCGAGCACCGCCGGCAGTTCACGTTCGTCGATGGGCTTGGCCAGCATGCGCTTCAACGCCATCCAGGCTTCGTTGATGCTTTCCCATGTCTCGCGCGTCAGCGCCGTGCGGACCATGCGGGCATTGGTGCGAGCGGTCTCGATGGACGACATCACCGATGACGGGTTGGAGACGTCGCGCAACAGGAAATCGGTGACATTGGCGGCGGTGTATTCGCTGTATTTGTTGGCGAACGCGACGTCCGAGCCGGAACTGATGATGACGGACGTCCACTCCTCGGACGCATCCTGCGTACGCGTCAGCGCCATGCGCAACCCGGCATCGACAAGGCGGGCCATGTTTTCGGCGCGCTCGATGTAGCGGTTCATCCAATAAAGGCCGTTGGCAGTACGCCCGAGCAGCATCAAATGGTCCCCTCGCCCGGCTTAATCATCGAGCACCCATGTATCCTTGGTGCCGCCGCCCTGAGATGAATTGACGACCAGCGAGCCTTCCTTGAGTGCAACCCGGGTCAAGCCACCGGGCACAAGCTGGATGCGGTCGGACACAAGCACGTAAGGGCGCAGATCGACGTGACGCGGCGCGAGGCCCTTTTCCGTCATGATAGGTACGGTGGAAAGCGCAAGCGTTGGCTGGGCGATGTAGTTGGAAGGGTTCGACGCCAGCTTGGCGGAGAAGTCCGCGCACTCCTTTTTCGTGGCGGCGGGGCCAACCAGCATGCCGTAGCCGCCGGAACCGTGGACTTCCTTGATGACCAGCTCGTGTATGTGTTCGAGAACGTATTTCAAGCTGTCCGGCTCCGAGCAGCGCCAAGTCGGGACGTTGCCGAGGATTGCCTTGCGCCCGGTGTAGAACTCCACGATTTCGGGCATGTAGGAATAGATCGCCTTATCGTCGGCGATACCGGTGCCGGGAGCGTTGGCAATGGTGATGTTGCCGGCGCGGTAGACGTCCATGATGCCGGGGACGCCCAGTGCCGAATCGGGATTGAAGGTCAGCGGATCGAGGAAGGCATCATCGACGCGGCGATAAAGCACGTCGATCTGCTTGTAGCCCTCGGTGGTGCGCATGGCGACGTGGCCATCGACGACACGCAAATCCTGCCCCTCGACTAGCTGCACGCCCATCTGGTCGGCAAGGAAGGCGTGTTCGAAATAGGCCGAATTGAAGCTTCCTGGCGTCAGCACCGCGATTGTCGGAGCATCGGTGGTTCGTTCAGGCCTGACTGCGGCCAGCGACTGGCGCAGCAACTGGGCATAGTTCTCGACCGGGCGAACCTTGATCTGCTGGAACAGCTCCGGGAAGAGCTGCATCATCGTCTCGCGGTTCTCGAGCATGTAGGACACGCCAGACGGCGTGCGCGCATTATCTTCCAGCACGTAGAATTCGTTCTCGCTGGTGCGGACAATATCGATGCCGATGATGTGTGTGTAGACGCCCGCCGGAGGCCGCACGCCGATCATTTCGGGCAGGAATGCTTCGTTGCGGGCGATCAGGTCTTTCGGCACACGACCGGCGCGCAGGATTTCCTGGCGATGATAAATGTCGTCCAGAAATGCGTTCAGCGCCTGTACGCGCTGCTCGATGCCCTGGGTGAGACGACGCCACTCCTGGCCTGAAATGATGCGCGGAACGATGTCGAACGGGATCAGGCGTTCCGATGCTTCCTGCTCGCCATAAACCGCGAAGGTGATGCCGGTCTTGCGAAAGACCCGCTCGGCATCTTCCATCTTCTGGGTAAGTCGGGCGGGGTCCTGCTCCTTGAGCCAACGATCATAAGCCGTGTAAGGCTTCCTGAGCCCGGATGTTTCCGGAAGCATCTCGTCGAATGCTGCCAAGCGCGTACTCCCCTGTAACGCCATTTGAAATGGCGTCGGAGCGGAAAAGCAAGCGCAATCGAAGGTTTATCGCGTCAGAAGCTGCACGAAGCGCACGATTGCCCGAATTTGAGGCGGCAAAACAGATTTTCAGGCAGGGCAAGACGCCCAAACGAGCAGCGACAGGGGTCAGAATGCCCGGAAGGTGACGGTCGTGAAGGTGTCCTTGATGCCCGGAATGATCTGTACCTTCTGGTTGACGAAGTGGCCGACGTCTTCCTCGTCATCGACATAGAATTTCGCCATCAGGTCGAACTGTCCGGCGGTGGAATAGATTTCGGACGCGATTTCGGCGTCGGCCAGTTCGCTGGCAACCTCATAGGCTTTGCCGAGGTCGCACTTGATCTGCACAAAAAACGTCTTCATCGCTCGTTCCGTTCGAAACCGCAGGTTGGTTTCGGCCCTTGTCGCAGACTGTCCGGCGGCTTTCAAGCTCAACAACTTTTCGTGCGGCGGTGAAACCTGCCGCGACGCTCGTTCGTATTGTATGATGTTGCGATTGACGGGCTGTGGGAGGGCCAGACATGCACCGCATTCTCATTGCGCTCACAGCGGCTTTTCTGGCGCTTGCCTCGCCGTGCTTTGCGGGAGAAGCGGAGGTGAAGGCAGCGCAGGACGTGATCGACAGCCAGCTTAAGGCCTTCATCGCCAATGACGGAGCGCGCGCCTACAGCTTCGCCGCGCCAAACATCAAACGATTGTTCCCGACCGCCGACGTTTTCATGGACATGGTGGGCAAGGGTTATGCGCCGGTGCGGCAGCCGAAAGGCTATTCATTCGGCAAGGTTCAGGAAATGGGACCGACTTCGATCGTGCAGCAAGTGCTGGTGACCGGGCCGGATGGCAAGGACTATGAGGCTGTCTATACGCTCGAACTACAGCCGGATGGCACTTACCGCATCACCGGATGCAGCCTGAGGGCGTCCAAGTCGCTGAGCACCTAGCCGCGGCAATCACAGCAGCGGGATGTCGCCGCGCGCCCAGCCTTCCGATATCTCGGCAGCACGAGCCTCGAATGCCTGCACCTCGATGGCATCGCGGATATCGCGCATGAGCTTCTGGTAGTAGGCCAGATTGTTCCAGGTAAGCAGCATGGCGCCCAGCGCCTCTTGCGACCGGACCAGATGGTGCAGATAGGCGCGCGAATAATCGCGGCTGGCCGGGCAATCGCTTTCCTCGTCCAACGGGCGGTGGTCGTCGGCATGGCGGGCGTTGCGAAGATTGACCTTGCCGCGGCGCGTGTAGGCAAGGCCGTGCCGCCCTGCCCTGGTCGGCATGACGCAATCGAACATGTCGATGCCACGCGCCACCGACTTCAGGATATCGTCCGGCGTGCCGACGCCCATCAGGTAGCGCGGCTTGTCCGACGGCAGGATCGGACAGGTGACGTCCAGCATCTCCAGCATCATCGCCTGCGGCTCGCCGACGGCCAGGCCGCCGACTGCGTAGCCTTTCAGGTTCATCGCCTTGAGGGCTTCAGCGGACCTTTCCCGCAAAGGGGCGTTGTCGCCACCCTGCACGATGCCGAACATCGCCTTGCCAGGCTGGTCACCGAAGGCAGTCTTGCAGCGCTCGGCCCAGCGCAGCGAAAGCTCCATCGCGCGCTCGATTTCCTTCAGCTCGGCGGGCAGCGCGGTGCACTCGTCAAGCTGCATCTGGATGTCGGAATTGAGCAGACCCTGGATTTCGATGGAGCGCTCCGGCGTCATTTCGTAGGCAGCGCCGTCGATATGAGAGCGGAAGGTGACACCGTGCTCAGTCAATTTTCTCAGCTTCGACAGCGACATGACCTGGAAGCCGCCGCTGTCAGTCAGGATCGGGCGCGGCCAACGGGCAAACTCATGCAGACCGCCCAAGCGCGCCACCCGCTCAGCGCCCGGCCTGAGCATAAGGTGATAGGTGTTGCCCAGGATGATGTCGGCACCGACGCCGCGCACCTGATCCATGTACATGGCCTTGACGGTGCCAGCCGTGCCGACAGGCATGAACGCCGGGGTGCGGACGGTTCCCAGCGGCATCGAGACTTCGCCGCGCCGGGCCTTGCCGTCGGTTGCGATGAGCGTGAATGAGAAATCGGTGGTCATGTCTGCTCCCTGAACAGGAGACTGGAGTCACCATAAGAATAGAAGCGGTAGCGGTTTTCAATGGCGTGCGTGTAAGCGCCGCGCATCGTTTCCAAGCCACTGAATGCCGACACAAGCATGAAAAGGGTCGATCGCGGCAGGTGGAAATTGGTCATCAACATATCGACCACCTTGAAACGGTAACCGGGCGTGATGAAAATGTCGGTCGGGCCGGACCATGCCTCTATCGTTCCGTCCTCGCGGGCAGCACTTTCGAGCAGCCGGAGCGAAGTGGTGCCGACGGCCACGATACGTCCGCCGGAGGCTCGTGCAGCGTTCAAGGCGGACGCGGTGGCGGCAGACACGACGCCGATTTCAGCGTGCATCTTGTGGTCTGCCGTATCGTCGGCCTTGACCGGCAGGAAGGTGCCGGCACCGACATGGAGTGTTACGAAGTGGCGCTTGATGCCCTTGGCATCCAAAGCGGCGAAAAGCTCCGGCGTGAAGTGGAGACCAGCCGTTGGAGCCGCCACCGCACCTTCCTCGCGGGCATAGATGGTCTGGTAGTCGCGGCGGTCGCGTTCGTCGTCGTCGCGCTTGGAGGCGATGTAAGGGGGCAGCGGAATGTGCCCGACTGCGTGTAGCGCCTCGTCGAGAAACGCGCCTGAAACATCGAAACCGAGCAGCACTTCGCCGCCCTCGCGCTTTTCGATGACGGTGGCGTCGAGCTGGCCGAGAAAGCAGGAATTGCCGTCATGGCCGAAATGGATGCGGTCGCCGGCAGCAACACGCTTGCCGGGGCGTACAAAGGCCGCCCATTGATCGGGCGCGGTGCGCATGTGCAGGGTGGCATCGACTTGCGCCACCGCGTCGCCGCGCCTGCGGATACCCTTCAATTGGGCGGGAATGACCTTGGTGTCGTTGAATACCAGCACATCGCCGGGGTTCAGCAGATCCGGCAAGTCCTGAACCGAAAGATCGCGAAGCCCGCTGCCAGGCTGAACTTCCAGCAGGCGGGCATGATCGCGCGGCTCCGCCGGCCTGAGCGCAATGCGTTCCTCGGGCAAATCGAAATCGAACAGGTCAACGCGCATTTTCAGTAGATCCGGATCAACACCACTCCGGCAAGCAGCAGCACGGCGCCGGCCACGCGGCCGAATGAAATTTCACGCACTGCAAGGCCGAGGAAACCAATGCGATCAACCAATATGCCCGCCAACAGCTGCCCCGCAACCGCGAAACCCATGGTGGCGGCGGCGCCAAGCCGTGGCGTGAGGATGATAGCGGCGGTGATATAGGCTGCGCCAAGGCAGCCGCCGGCAAAGAACATCCAAAGCGGCGGAACCCGCCAGCCAATGGAAACGCCTTGGGCCTGTGAAACGACCGCCGAAACCAAGGCCAAAACCACCGCACCGGCAAAAAACGAAGAGGCCGCGGCTGCCACCGGCAGGCCGAGGCCTTTGCTGAGAGCCGCATTGATGGGAGCCTGGATGGCAAGGAAAGCCCCTGCCGCCACGCCCAAAGCTCCCCAAAGCAGGCTCCAGATCATTTGGCGGTCAAGCCGCCACGTCGGCGGCAACCTTGAGCGACACGATCTTGTCGGGATCCTGTACCGGCTCGCCGCGCTTGATCTGGTCGACGTTATCCATGCCTTCGATGACCTGGCCCCAGACCGTGTACTGGCGATTGAGAAAGGAGGCATCATCGAAGCAGATGAAGAATTGCGAATTGGCCGAGTTCGGGTTCTGGGCACGCGCCATGGAGCAGGTGCCGCGGCCGTGGTTGGCGTTGGAGAATTCGGCCTTCAGGTCCGGCTTGTCGGAACCGCCCATGCCAGCACGGCCTGGGTTGAAGTCCTTGCCGCCCGACTTGCCGAACTTGACGTCGCCGGTCTGGGCCATGAAGCCGTCGATGACGCGATGGAAGACAACGCCGTCATAAGCGCCTTCGCGGGCCAGTTCCTTGATGCGGCCGACGTGGCCGGGAGCCAGATCGGGGAACAGTTCGATAACGACCTTACCCTTGGTCGTCTCCATGATGAGCGCGTTCTCGCGGTCCTTGATTTCAGCCATGTGCAATAATCCCTGTTGAATCCGGTTACTTGTTGTCGGAAGCGATGCGCACCTTGATCATGCGGTCGGGGTCGGTCACCGACCCGTTTTGCGCATCGTCGCCCTTCTTGATGTTGTCTACGAGTTCCATGCCGCTCTCGACCTGACCGACGACGGTGTATTGGCCATTGAGCGAGTCAGCCGGCGCAAACATGATGAAGAACTGCGAATTGGCGGAGTTCGGGTCCTGGGCGCGCGCCATGCCGACGATGCCGCGCACATAGGGTTCGTTGGAGAATTCGGCAGGCAGGTCGGGAAGCTGCGAGCCGCCGGTGCCGGCAGCACCCGCATTGTAGCCGTCATTCATGTCGCCATACTGGACATCGCCGGTCTGGGCCATGAAGCCGTTGATGACGCGATGGAAAGCAACGTTGTCGTAAGCGCCTTCGCGGACCAGCTTCTTGATCTGCTCGACATGCTTGGGCGCAAGATCGGGCCTGAGCGCAATCGTGACGTCACCGTCCTTCAAGGTGATGATCATCGTGTTTTCAGGATCGGCGGCAAAAGCCGGGAGCGAGAAAGTGGCAAGGCCGGTAAACAGGGCAGCCAGCGCCAGGAATTTCCTGCGATACATGGATGGGTCTCCGAAGGGCTATTTCGCGAATTTGGCGACGAGCGGAGCGACCACCGCTGCCGGAACGAAGGGGCGAATATCTCCGCCCATGGAAGCGATCTGGCGCACGAGTGTGGCGGTAATGGTTCGCACCGACGGGCTGGCTGGCAGGAAAACGGTCTGGAGATCGGGCGCCATGGTTTCGTTCATGCCTGCCATCTGCATTTCGTAGTCGAGGTCGGTGCCGTCACGCAGGCCGCGGATCATGATCGAAGCGCCTTCGCGCCGCGCCGCATCGACCACCAGACCATCGAAGGAAACGACCTTTATGCGGTCGCCGTCCTTGCCCAATTCGTCCCTGGCCACCTTTTCGATCAGCGCCACCCGCTCCTCGAACGAGAACAGCGGCTTCTTGCCGGGGTGGATGCCGATTGCCGCATAAACCCGGTCCGCAACGGCCAACGAAGCCTTGAGCACGTCCAGATGGCCGTTGGTCAAAGGGTCGAAGGAGCCAGCGTAGATGGCGATGCGTTCAGTCATGGCAAGTGCTTCTAAAGATACGCCCGCCCAAAGGCAAACCCGTTCGCACGTATTCCGGCGCTTTCAGCCTTCATGAACGGCCGATGAATACCCCGCTCAGCACCCATTCAAGCCGCCATCACCACAGTGTGAGCAAGGATGGCTGAAACCAAAGCGCGATTCATGCGTTCCAATATCAGGAGATACGCTGATGATGATCTACATGCTCGCCACCGCAATGACCGTAGCAATGCTGATCGCAACCGCTTTCGGCCTGCATCAGGAAGCTGAACGTGCCCGCGCAAGGAGCACGAAACGCATCGACGCATTTGCGTCTCGCCCACGCCAACCCCGGCATTTTTAGGCAAGATCAGGACTTGTTTAGGCCAAATCAGGGCTTGGCGGACCAAGCCCTGAGACGCTAGCCGATATCGGGCTGTTCGCCGGCCGGACCGGCTTCGGTATTGCCCTCGACACCCTCGGCATCGCCATTGGGTTCTTCTTCGTCAGAGCCAGGTTCCGAAATCCGTTCGACCGAAACGACCTTCTCGCCTTCAGCGGTGTTGAAAATCGTGACGCCCTTGGTTGCGCGGCTGGCAAAGCGAATACCTGAGACTGGCACCCGGATGACCTGCCCGCCGTCGGAAACCAGCATGATCTGGTCGTCTCCACCTACCGGGAAAGCCGCGACCAGCCGGCCAATCTCGTCCACTTTGCCAACGTCGGTTGCCCTAATGCCCTTGCCGCCGCGATTGGTCAGGCGGAAATCATAGGACGACGACCGCTTGCCGTAGCCATATTCGGTTACGGTAAGGACAAATTGCTCGCGCTCCTTGAGGTGGAGGTAGCGTTCTTCCGAAAGCTGGGCTTCCTCCGAAATCTCCTCATTCGTCAGAGCGATCTCGTCCTCGTCCGCACCCGCCAATCGGCGCTCGCTGGTCGCGCGCTTCAGATATTCGGCGCGCTCCGCCGGCGTCGCCTCGACATGCTCGATAATCGTCATGGAAATGGCGCGGTCGCTATCGCCAAGCGTCATGCCGCGCACGCCTTGCGACGAACGGCTGGCGAAGACGCGAACGTCGTCGACACGGAAGCGGATGCACTGGCCGCTGTCGGCGGTCAGCAACACGTCGTCATTGTCGGTGCAGGTTTCCACCGCGAGGATGGAATCGCCCTCCTCGTCGAACTTCATCGCAATCTTGCCGTTGCGCTTCACATCGGCAAAGTCGGACAGCTTGTTGCGACGCACGGTGCCGCGCGTCGTTGCAAACATGACGTCGAGCTTGTCCCACTCGCTCTCGTCCGGCAGGGAGAGGATCGCCGTAATGCGATCGCCATCGTCCATCGGCAGCATGTTGCGCAGGAATTTGCCCTTTGACTGGGGCGTGCCGATGGGCAGGCGCCAGACCTTTTCCTTGTAGACGATGCCGCGGGAGGAAAAGAACAGGATCGGCGTGTGCGTATTGGCCACGAACAGGCGATTGACGAAATCCGTGTCCTTCGTCGCCATACCCGAACGGCCCTTGCCGCCACGCGCCTGCGCCCGATAGATCGCCAGCGGCACGCGCTTGATGTAGCCCTCATGGGTCACGGTAACGACCATGTCCTCGCGGGCGATGAGGTCCTCGTCCTCCATGTCCGCGCCGCCATCGGCAAGCTCGGTGCGGCGCGGCGTGCCGAATTCGTCACGCACGGCAGCCAGTTCTTCCTTGACGATCTGCTGGATGCGAGCGCGCGACGACAGGATGTCGAGGTAGTCCTTGATCTCGTCGCCGATGGTGTTCAACTCGTCGGCGATCTCGTCACGTCCGAGCGCCGTCAGGCGCTGCAGGCGCAGTTCGAGGATGGCACGGGCCTGTTCTTCTGAAAGGTTGTAGGTCCCGTCGTCGTTGATGCGGTGGCGCGGATCGTCGATCAGGCGGATCAACGCCTCGACGTCAGATGCCGGCCAGCGCCGCTCCATCAACTGTTCGCGCGCCGTCTGGGGATCGGGCGCAACACGGATCAGCTTGATGACTTCATCAATATTGGCAACGGCGATGGCAAGGCCAACGAGGACGTGGGCCCGGTCTCGCGCCTTGCGCAGCAGGAACTTGGTACGACGGCTGATGACTTCCTCGCGGAAGGACACGAACGCCTTCAGCATGTCGATCAGCGTCAGCACTTCCGGCTTGCCGCCATTCAGAGCAACCACATTCGCGCCGAACGAGGTTTGCAGCGGCGTGTAGCGGTAGAGCTGGTTGAGGATCACCTCGGCATTGGCATCGCGCTTCAGCTCGATGACGACGCGGTAGCCCTGCCGATCGCTTTCGTCACGGATGTCGGAGATGCCTTCGACGCGCTTGTCGCGCACCAATTCGGCCATCTTCTCGATCATCGTCGACTTGTTCACCTGGAAGGGAACTTCGGTGATGACGATAGCTTCGCGGTCGCCGCGCATCTCCTCGACATGCACCTTGCCGCGCATGATGATGGAGCCGCGACCCGTCGAATAGGCGCTGTAAATGCCGGAGCGGCCAAGAACGATACCGCCGGTGGGGAAATCCGGCCCCGGAATGATGTCCATCAGGTCGGTCAGGTCGATGGCCGGATTGTCGATGATGGCAATCGCGCCGTTACAGACTTCGATCAAATTGTGCGGCGGAATGTTGGTGGCCATGCCTACGGCAATGCCGCCCGAGCCGTTGACCAGAAGATTCGGGAAACGCGCCGGCAGGACGCGCGGCTCCTGCCCCGACGCGTCATAGGTATCCTGGAAATCGACGGTTTCCTTGTCGATGTCTTCCAGAAGTTCATGCGCGACCTTGGTGAGGCGCGCTTCGGTGTAGCGCATCGCCGCCGGCGGATCGCCGTCGATAGAGCCGAAATTGCCCTGCCCGTCGATAAGCGGGACGCGCATCGACCAGTCCTGGGCCATGCGCACCAAGGCGTCATAGATCGAGGCGTCGCCGTGCGGGTGGTATTTACCCATCACGTCGGCGACGGGACGGGCCGACTTCACATATTTGCGGTTCCAGTGGTAACCGCTCTCATGCGCGGCATAGAGGATGCGCCGGTGCACCGGCTTCAAGCCGTCGCGAACGTCGGGCAACGCACGGCTCACGATCACGCTCATTGCGTAGTCGAGATAGGAGCGCTGCATCTCCTCGATGATGGATATCGGCTCGATGCCGGAAGGGCCGCCGTCGGCGTCGCGCGGTGTGTTCTGGTCGGTCAAATCGGATCACGCAGTCTTGGGAATCACTTTATTCTTATATAGGAACGCCGCCGGATTCTCCAACAGCCAGCGATCTTTTCCAACGCTGAATTTCTCCAATATTTCAATTGGATATGCCTTATTGTCCTAAATGCTGATGAAATATTCGGGCCGACTTGCGAAACGTTCCGCAATCTTCACGAAGATCGATGCGAACCGCCCGCTGGCGTCCAGCCGCAGACCACGCTAATTTAGGTTGCAGGGGGAGCAACCGATGCCGAGTTTCGATAGTCTTTTCAACGCCTTCGTTACCATCCTCGTGACCATCGACCCGCCGGGCCTCGCGCCGCTCTTTCTCGCAGTCACACACGGCATGAACCGGCAGCAGCGCCAGCAAGTGTCGATCCGCGCCAGCATCATCGGCTTCGCGGTCATGGCGCTTTTCGCCATTGCCGGAGCGTCGATCCTGTCCGTGTTCGGCATAACCTTGCCCGCCTTCCGGGTCGCCGGCGGCTTCTTGCTGTTCTTCATCGCTTTCGAGATGGTTTTCGAGCGCAGGCAGGACCGCAAGGAGAAGATCTCCGACGTAGCGATCACCCGCGACCACATCCAGAACATCGCAGCCTTCCCGCTGGCGATCCCACTGATTGCCGGGCCGGGTGCGATCTCGGCCACCGTGCTGCTGTCGGGTTCGTTCCAAGGCTTTGCGGCGCAGGCGGCCCTGGTCGGCATCATCTTCATCTGCCTGGCAATCACCTACCTGGTGTTCGTTCTTTCCGAGCGCATCGACCGCATCCTCGGTCATACGGGTCGCTCGATCCTGACGCGCCTGCTCGGCGTGATCCTGGCGGCGCTCGCCGTGCAGTTCGTAGCCGACGGCGTAAAAGCGCTGATGGCGGGCTGAAGTAATACCTTAGTATTATGACTTAAGACTCATATTCCAAAGCCCAATTGAGGATTCCGCGCCGTCGGATACCGTCTGGCCACCTGCGATGCCTCGGGAGGAAGTCGCCGGCGCACAACCTTATGGGAGGATTTTGATGTCCAAGTTTATCATGACGCGTCGTGGCCTGTTGCGGGCTGGCGCGGCGTCGGGCGTAGCGCTCGCCGCACCTATGCACTTCATTCGCGGCGCATATGCCGAGGATATTTCGTGCAACATGCCCAAGGGCGACACCGTTACTTTCGGCTGGAGCGTACCGCTGACCGGCCCCTACGCAGATGAAGGCGCGGACGAACTGAAGGCGTTCCAGCTTGCCGTGAAGCACCTCAACGGCGAGGGCGACGGCGGCATGATCCCGACGATGAAGCCTGCCGCGCTGAAGGGCAACGGCATCCTCGGCAAGAAGGTCGCACAGGTCCACGGCGATTCGCAGACCAAGACGGACGCCGCACGCGACAACTCCAAGCGCATGATCGAACGCGACGGCGCGATCATGATTTCCGGCGGATCGTCCTCGGCCGAAGCCATTGCCGTGCAGAGCCTTTGCCAGGACATGGGCGTCATCCACATGTCCGGCCTGACCCACTCCAACGACACGACCGGCAAGGACAAGAAGCGCTACGGCTTCCGCCACTTCTTCAACGCCTACCAGTCGGGCGTGGCGCTCGGCCCGGTCATCGGCGAAGCCTATGGCAAGGACCGCAAGGCCTACCACCTGACCGCCGACTACACATGGGGCTGGACGCAGGAAGAATCGATGAAGGCCGCCACCGAGGCGCTCGGCTGGCAGACGGTTGCCGCCGTTCGCACGCCGCTCGGCTCGGCCGACTTCTCGCAGTACATCACGCCGGTGCTGAATTCGGGCGCCGACGTGCTGATCCTGAACCACTACGGCAAGGACATGGTGAACTCGCTGACGCAGGCGGTTCAGTTCGGCCTGCGCGACAAGGAAGTGAACGGCAAGAAGTTCGAAATCGTGGTGCCGCTGTTCTCCGAATTGATGGCGCAGGGCGCCGGCGATGCGGTCAAGGGCATCTACGGCACCAGCAACTGGGACTGGAAACTGGACGACGATGCGACCAAGGCATTCACCAAGTCGTTCGGCCAGGAATATGGTGCACCGCCTTCGCAGGCCGCGCACACCTGCTACGTCCAGGCTCTGCTCTACGCTGACGCCTGCGAGCGCGCCGGCACCTTCTTCGCTCCTGCCGTGATCAAGGCGCTCGAGGGCTTCGAGTTCGACGGTCTCGGCAATGGTTCGACGCTCTACCGCGCCGAGGACCACCAGTGCATGAAGTCGTGCCTGGTCGTGCAGGGCAAGGAAAACCCGAAGGACAAGTACGACCTCATGGAGATCGTCAAGGTCATTCCGCGCGAGGCGACCACCTACGATCCAGCGATCTTCGGCGGCGAGCTCGGCCCGTCCGACGCCAAGCAGTGCTAACCGCATAACGCCTCAATACACCCGGCCGCTCCACGGCGGCCGGGTTCGCTATCGGGCACATTAACCTCGTTCACAGGCTGGTGGGCATGGACGCTATTCTGCTGCAAATTCTGAACGGCCTCGACAAGGGCGGCGCTTATGCGCTGATCGCGCTTGGCCTGACCCTCGTCTTCGGCACGCTTGGCGTCGTGAACTTCGCCCACGGCGCGCTGTTCATGCTGGGCGCATTCTGTGCCGTCACCTTCAACAAGCTGCTCAATCTCGAGAGCGTGGTGATCGACCCCACCCAGAAAACCGCATGGGGCACGCCGCTTGAAGTCCGCACGCCTTACATCGAAGCGTGGCTCGGCGACTTCGGCAAATATCTGCACGACTATTCGGTCCCCGCGTCGATCCTGCTCGCCATACCTGTGATGCTGATCATCGGCATCGTCATGGAACGCGGCCTGATCCGCTACTTCTACAAGCGCCCGCATGCCGACCAGATCCTGGTGACCTTCGGGCTGGCCATCGTCATCCAGGAAATCATCAAGCACTTCTTCGGCGCGAACCCAATTCCGCAGCCGGCCCCCATGGCCTTCGGCGGCACAGCCTATGTCGGCGAATTCCTCGGCATGGGGCAGACGCTCGCCTATCCGTGGTGGCGCATCATCTACTTCCTGTTCTCGCTCGGCATTATCGGCGCCGTCTTCGCCTTCCTGCAATTCACCACCTACGGCATGGTGGTTCGGGCCGGCATGCGCGACCGTGAGACGGTCGGACTGCTTGGCATCGACATCGAGCGGCGTTTCACCGTTGTGTTCGGACTGGCAGCCGTCGTCGCCGGCGTGGCGGGCGTGATGTACACGCCGATCCTGCCTCCAGACTACCACATGGGCATGGAGTTCCTGGTGCTGTCCTTCGTCGTCGTGGTCGTCGGCGGCATGGGATCGCTCGGCGGTGCGGTCGCAGCCGGCTTCCTGCTCGGCATCCTGCAATCCTTTGCCTCGATGAACGAGGTGAAGGCGATTATTCCCGGTATCGATCAGATCATCATCTACCTTGTCGCCGTCGTCATCCTGTTGACGCTGCCGCGAGGCCTGATGGGTCGCAAAGGCGTGATGGAGGACTGATCCATGTTCAAAGGCCTCTCCCGCAACGACCTCATCCTGCTCATCGGCTTTACAGCCTTCGTGCTGCTGATGCCGATCATCCTGAAGCCAGTCGGCGCCGCCTATCCGGCGCTGATGCAGAAGTTCTGCATCTTCGGCATCTTCGCGATCGGCTTCAACATCCTGTTCGGCCTGACCGGCTACCTCTCGTTCGGCCATGCCGCCTTCCTCGGAGTCGGCTCCTATGCGGCGGTCTGGTCGTTCAAGCTGTTCACCATGAACATCATCCCGGCGATCTTTCTGTCGCTGTTCTTCGCCGCGATTTTCGCGGTTGTCATCGGCTATGTAAGCCTGAGACGGTCCGGCATCTACTTCTCGATCCTGACGCTTGCCTTTGCGCAGATGTGCTACAACCTCGCCTACTCGGTGCTGACGCCGCTCACCAATGGCGAGACCGGTCTGCAGTTGACCCTGAGGGACCCGCGCTGGATCGATGCCATGTTCCATGAGCCCGGCGCTGGCCTGCCCCGTGCGACGCTGTTCGGCCTCGACACCAGCGGTGGCGGACTTGGCGGCTTCTACCTTTGCGCGGTGATCCTGATCATCTGCTTCTACATCTCGATGCGCATCTTCCGCTCGCCTTTCGGCATGATGCTGCGCGCCATCAAGTCCAACCAGAACCGCATGCGCTATACGGGCTTCAACACCCGCCCCTATCTGCTGGCCGCCTTCGTCATCTCTGGCATGTATGCCGGGCTGGCCGGCAGCCTGATGGCCGCAACCGACCCGCTTGCAGGTGCCGAGCGCATGCAATGGACGGCTTCGGGCGAAGTGGTGCTGATGACGATCCTGGGTGGCGTAGGCACGCTGGTGGGCCCGGTCGTGGGCGCTGCCGTGATCAAGTACTTCGAAAACATCTTCTCGTCGTTCGGCCCGGACACGCTTCACAGCGTCTTCAGCTTCCTGCCCGACACCATCGAGAATGCTCTGGTTTCGTTCCTCTCACTGTTCGTCGGCGAAGGCTGGAACCTGACGCTCGGCGTCATTTTCGTCCTGCTCGTCATCTTTATGCCGGGTGGCATCATCGAAGGCCTGCGCCGCCTGTGGGTCATCTTCACCCGGAAGCGCGGCGGGGGCGATGCCATCCCTGCCGCACCTCACCCCCAGCCGGCGGAGTAGACCGATGAGCGAGAAGAATATCGTCCTGCACGTCGCCGATGTTCACAAGCGGTTCGGCGGACTTCACGCACTCGCCGACGTCGACCTGCAGGTCGAGGAAGGCACCGTGCACGCAATCATCGGTCCGAACGGCGCTGGCAAGTCCACATTGCTCAACGTGTGCGTCGGCCGCATCAAGCCGGACCAGGGACAGGTGGTCTTTGCCGGCGAAGCGCTGAACAACCACCAACCGCACGAGATCAACCAGTTGGGCGTCAGCCGCGTGTTCCAGACACCGGAGATTTTCGCCGATCTCTCCCTGCTCGAAAACGTCATGATCCCCGCCTTTGCGAAGCGCGACGGATCGTTCCGCTTTAACGCTTCTGCACCCGTCAGCACACAGAAGGACATTCGCGAAAAGGCGGAGGCGGCACTTGAAGATGTCGGTCTCTTGAACAGGCGCAATGTCGAGGCCGGAAGCCTTTCGCGCGGCGACAAGCGCCGCCTGGAACTGGCGATGTGCCTTGTGCAGAACCCGCGCCTGCTTTTGCTCGATGAGCCGACAGCCGGCATGTCGCGCCACGACACCAACAGCACGATCGATCTTCTCAAGCGCATCAAGAGCCGCGGCATGACCAAGGTGATCATCGAGCACGATATGCACGTGGTGTTTTCACTCGCGGACAAGATCAGCGTGCTTGCGCAAGGTCGCATCATAGCAGACGGTACGCCGGAAGCCGTGCGAGCGAACCCCAAGGTCAAGGAAGCCTATCTTGGGGAGGCACAGACATGAACATGGCCGCGCATCACGACAAAGACTTCACGGGGGGAGCGACAACAGTGTCGGACAACGAAGTCGAGCCGTTTTTCAGCGTCAAGGACATCCACGCCTATTACGGGGAATCCTATATCGTCCAGGGCGTATCATTCGACATCCGCAAGGGCGAAATCCTGTCGCTGCTTGGCCGCAACGGTGCAGGCAAGACGTCGACCTTGCGCACCTTGGCGCGTGTCGCGTCCCCTCAACTGGCCTCGGGTGAAATCTGGCTTGAGGGCAAGCCCATCCACAAGCTGAAGGCCCACCAGGCGGCCAAGGCGGGCGTGCAACTGGTTCCCGAGGACCGGCGCATCATCGGTGGCCTGTCGGTGGAAGAAAACCTGATCCTGGCGCAGGTTGCCGAGCCGAAGGGCTGGGAATTGCAGCGCATCTACGAACATTTTCCGCGTCTGGCCGAACGACGCAAGCAAGAGGCGACGACGCTTTCCGGCGGCGAGCAGCAGATGCTTGCCGTGGCGCGCGCGCTGGCCCGTGACATCAAGATCCTCTTCCTTGACGAGCCCTACGAAGGCCTTGCACCGGTCATCGTGCAGGAGATCGAGAAGATTGTTCAGCAGATCCGCGACATCGGCATCACCACGATCATCGTGGAGCAGAACGCGGTCGCAGCGCTTAGGCTTTCGGACCGCGCCGTCATCATGGACACGGGCACCGTCGTGTTCAGCGGCACGGCCAAGGAAGTCCTCGAAAACAGCCAGCTTCGCCACGAATATCTGGCGATCTAGGCCAGTAAGGAAAGACGCTCCAGCGAAGACGCCGCCATCGGCGTCTTCGTGCTTTTCAGGGGTATCGATGGAACCGCGGGGCGATGGCCTCGTACTTGGACCAACGCTGCTGGCTAAATCCCCTCGCCCTTGATCGACCGCAACAGATCGGCGGCGGCCGCGAAATCTCGCTTTCGTTGCGTGCGGCGGGCGGTCGCCTCGGCGTCCTGTCCCCAATGTTCGACCTGCCAGTCTTCATCGACGTGCGCGGCAAGCCAGGCACCTTCGACGTCCAGTTCCGAAGCGTCCAGCGCCAAGGCAAGCAAGGCCGAACCCGTCAGCGACGTCATGACGTGCAGGCATGCCAAACGGAACGGGTCAGCATCTTTGGCAAGATGCGCACCAAGAATGGCGATCGATTCACGCGGCTGTTCGACATGGACCACGCCCTCGGCCAGATTGAAACGGGCACTTAACGCGGACTGGACCCAATCCAGCACCGGGTCCCAATGGCTGTTCTGGCGCTCCACCAAGCCTTGCGGTGCATCGGCGCGATAGCAGAGCATGTCCGAGGCGGCAAAGCGCAGGATATCTTCCAGCACCGCCTGCGGGTCGGACGCCACACCGTCGATGGCCGTATTGACCAGCCGCAGGACCGGCATCGATACCGGATCTATGACGTCCTTCTGCGCCTCGAATTCCGCAGCAACAAGCATGGCAGCCCGTTCGGTTGGCAGAGCCAGCAACGCCTTTCCCGGCGTGCGCACGGATTTTCCATCGAGGAGCACGGCAAAGCCAGTCACGTCCCTGGAAACAGAGGCGTGCTTGTAGAAGCGCTTGGGCAAAGGCGTCTTCATCTGGATTTGCGCGCGGCGCGTGGGGTCCGGATCAGACAGATGGTTGCCGGCTTCGAGATCGTTCAGAACGTCACGCATCGGACTCTCTCACTGGGTGCGGGCTCACAGGGTGCGAGGGTTTGCATCGCGGTGTTCAAGCGTCGTCCTCGGCGCTTTGCATGTCGAAGCCGATCAGGTTCCAGCTCTGGCGCATGTGGTGCGGCATCGGTGCGGTGACATCGATCTTGCCGCCGTCGGGATGCGGGATGACGATGCGGCGCGCATGCAGATGCAGACGGTTCTGGACACCGCCGGGGAATTCCCAGTTGGTGTCTGCCTCGAAGTATTTGGGATCGCCGATGATCGGGCAACCGAGATATGCGGCGTGAACGCGCAACTGATGGGTGCGGCCGGTATAGGGCTCCATTTCCAGCCAGCTTAGCGTCTGCGCGGCCTGTTCGACGATGCGATAGTAGGACACGGCATGATCCGCGCCCTTTTCGCCATGCTTGGCAACGCGCACGCGGTCGCCGTCCGGCGTTGGCTCCTTGATCAGCCAGGTCGAGATCTTGTCCTCGCGCTTGGGCGGCACGCCCTTCACCAAGGCCCAATACGTCTTCTTCGTCTCGCGGGCGCGAAACGATTCCGACAGCTTCATCGCGGCGAGACGCGTGCGGGCGACGACCAGCACGCCGGAGGTATCGCGGTCGAGACGGTGGACGAGGCGCGGCTTCTCGCCCTTCTTGTTGCGCAAGGCTTCAAGCATGTCATCAACGTTGCGCGTGACGCCTGAACCACCCTGCACGGCCAGCCCCGCCGGCTTGTTGAAGACGTAGACCTTGGCGTCTTCATGCAGCAGCATCTTGGCCAGAACGTCGCCGTCATCCTGATTGCGGATGGAATGGCCGGTGAGCTGGGTATCGCCCTTCTTGTCGACTTCGAGAGGTGGAACCCGGATCACCTGGCCCGGCTCGACCCTAGTGTCCGTCTTGGCGCGGCCGCCATTGATGCGGACCTGGCCCGAGCGCAGCAGCTTTTGCAGGTGACCGAAACCCAGTCCCGGGAAATGAGTTTTGAACCAGCGGTCGAGCCGCATGCCGGCCTCGTCGGGCCCAACCGTGATCTGTTCTACGCCTGCCATATGCCTGTCCGTCTGGTCGCCGTGCATTTCAGGATGCACAAATGACGATCCGTCTTTTGGTTCGATCATCCGATACATGCGAAGGCTTCGCGTTCGGGCCGATGCTCCATCTGGATGCGGGCAATAGCACCAAGTGCCGGCATTTGCGAGCCGACTTGCAGCCGCAGCTAAGCGCCGCGCTCCTTGCGCAGCTTGGCCCAGTATTCCAGCCGCTTTCGCACTTCCCTTTCGAAGCCGCGTTCGGGCGGATCGTAGAAGGTCTGGCGGCCCATCTTCTCCGGAAAATAATCCTGGCCGGAGAAGGCGTCCGGCTCATCGTGGTCATAACGATAGCCGGCGCCGTAGCTCTCTTCCTTCATCAGCTTGGTCGGCGCATTGAGGATATGCTTCGGCGGCAGAAGCGAGCCGTGCTCCTTGGCGGCGCGGGTGGCGGCCTTGAAGGCGGTGTAGACGGCATTCGACTTGGGAGCGGTCGCCAGATAGACGCAGGCCTGCGCGAACGCCAGTTCACCCTCGGGCGAACCCAGATAGTCGTAGGCATCCTTCGCCGCATTGGCGACGACAAGCGCTTGCGGATCGGCGAGACCAATGTCTTCGACAGCCATGCGGACCAGCCGTCGGCCGAGATAAAGCGGATCCTCACCAGCATCGAACATACGGCAAAGATAGTAGAGGGCCGCATCGGGATCCGAGCCGCGCACCGATTTGTGCAAGGCGGAAATCAGATTGTAATGGCCGTCCTGCCCCTTGTCGTAGATCGGCGCGCGGCGCTGGACTATGCGCGTGAGGCCTTCGGTATCGAAGACTTCTCCCGGCTTGGCGGCACGCCACACCTCTTCCGAAAGCGTGAGCGAGGCGCGGCCATCGCCGTCCGCCATGCGCACAAGGGCACCCCGCGCCTCTTCATCAAGCGGCAGCGGCTTTCCCTCGGTTTCCTCGGCGCGTAGCAAGAGCTTGGCGATGCTGTCCTCGTCCAGCGAGTGAAACACGAGAACGCGCGAGCGCGACAGAAGCGCGGCGTTGAGTTCGAACGAGGGATTTTCCGTTGTCGCGCCAACCAGAATGACGGTGCCGTCTTCCATGACCGGAAGAAAGGAATCCTGCTGGGCGCGGTTGAAGCGATGGATCTCGTCTACGAAGAGCAAGGTCTGGCGGCCATTGGCGCGGCGCAGACGGGCGGCTTCGAACACCTTTTTCAAATCGGCTACGCCGGAAAAGATGGCCGAGATCTGCTCGAAACCGAGGCTGGTTTCACCGGCGAGCAAGCGCGCGACGGTCGTCTTGCCGGTACCTGGAGGACCCCAGAAGATCATCGATCCAAGCGACCCCGACGCGATCATGCGGGTCAGCGCACCATCCGGCCCGGTCAGATGTTCCTGGCCGACGACTTCGCTCAGATTGCGTGGACGCAGCCGATCGGCAAGCGGCCGGCCAAGCGGCGCTTTTTCCGGCTCATCAGGACTGAAAAGATCGGCCATTTTTCCAAACCGTCAAGCAGGCCGGACCATCCGGTCCGGCTTGGTCACTTTCGGCGATGGGATCTAGTAGCGCAACACCTGGCGAAGCAACTGACCATTGCGTTCCACGGTAAAGCGCCACCAACGCGTACTCTGCTGGGCGGCGTCGGCCAGCTTCCTGGCATTGTCGATGGTCTGGCCATTGACCTCGCGCACGATGTCACCCGGTTGGAAGCCGAAATCGGCAGCAGGCGAGTTGCGGTCGATATCGACCACCGCCACACCCTTCAAGTCAGAGGCCATACCGAGCCGCTGGGCAAGACGGGGCGAGAGTTCCGCCACCTTGGCTCCGGCAAAGGGACTGCGGCCGCGCAGCAGGATTTCAGCGGAAGCTGCACCCTCCGGCGCGCGGACCAGCGCGATCTCCAAGGTCTTTTCCTCGCCCTTGGAGAGTACGCCCAATTCGGCGTTCGACCCGATCGGCTGCGTCGCCAACCGGTAGCCCAGCGCATCGACGTTTTCGATGACGGCGCCATTGAAGGCGAGCACCACATCGCCCGGCTTCAGCCCGGCCTTTTCAGAGGGGCCGCCTGCCTCCACCGCCGAGACCAGCGCGCCGTGGGGCGATTCCATGCCAAGCGATTCCGCGATCTGCGGCGTTACCGGCTCGAAGGTAGCGCCTATGTACGGCCGCTCGAAGAAATCCTGACCGGACTTCGCGGCCTCGACAAAGGCGCGCACCATGTTGGACGGGATGGCAAAGCCGATGCCGATGGAACCGCCGCTGCGGCTGTAGATCGCGGTGTTGATGCCCACCAGTTGGCCGCCCATGTTGATAAGGCCGCCGCCGGAATTGCCGGGGTTGATGGCCGCATCCGTCTGGATGAAAAAGCCCGAATCCGAAATGCCGATATGGCTTCGCGCCAAGGCTGACACGATGCCGCTGGTCGTAGTCTGGCCGACGCCGAACGGGTTGCCGATGGCCAGCACCAGGTCACCAACCTGAAGCGCATCGGAATCGCCGATGGCAATGACCGGGAACGGCTTGTCGGAATCGATTTTCAGCACTGCGAGGTCGAGCGTTTCGTCCTTCAACATAACCTTGCTGTTGAATTCGCGACCGTCAGACATCGCGACCTTGACCTCGTCCGCATCCTTGATGACGTGGAAATTGGTCACGATTATGCCGGTCGGATCGACAAGAACGCCGGAGCCGAGAGAGGATTGGGCACGCGGTATCGAGCGGCCGAAGAATTCCTCGAAGAAAGGATCGCCATCGAAGGGCGATCTCACCTTGGCCGTCTGCGATGCGTAGACATTGACGACGGCCGGCGCGG
This sequence comes from Mesorhizobium sp. FG116, assembly GCF_057809835.1. NCBI lineage: Bacteria > Pseudomonadati > Pseudomonadota > Alphaproteobacteria > Hyphomicrobiales > Phyllobacteriaceae > Mesorhizobium > Mesorhizobium sp. FG116. The sequence goes on along the minus strand of NZ_JBMDKS010000023.1, from coordinate 15,710 downwards.
TTTGCTTGACCAGCGGAGCGAACGAAAGCTGCATCTCTTCACGGCCGAACGGCACGCGCTGGTCGGGGCCAGCGGTCGCCTTGTCGCCCTCGACGCCATGCAGGAGATCGGTGAGCACATCAGACAGGCCTGGCTCATCGCTCTTCTTCTCCTGTGCCACCGCCTGATAGCCAAGCGGCGCGGCCAGAAACAGCATCAGCGAACCGACAATGGCAACAGTTAACTGCTTGGCGCGCATTCGCGAATCCTCCGGGCACAATCGCGCGCCATTGTCGCGACGATTGTGCAAAATGAAAGGCTGCCGGACCGATTTTTGGCTATTGTTTTGATGTTACAGCCTTGGGCCGGCCTCGATGCGGGCAGCAATCTCGGAAAAGCCGTTGCGGCGGGCATGGTCTAGCGGCGAAACCCCTTCCCTGTCGGGAATATTGCGCGCGCCGGCATCCACGAGGAGGCCGACGATTTCCTGATAGATCGGGCCGCCGTCTCCCAGGATCACCGCTTCGATCAATGCCGTCCAGCCGAGATTGTTGACGTGATCGATATCGATGCCGGTTCCAAGCAGGACACGCACCGCATCGGGATGGCCGTGATGCGATGCAGGAATCAGCGCCGTGCCGCCATAGCGGTTGGTGTCCTTGAGGTTTGCCTTGCCGGTCGCCAGGATTGCCTTCAGGATTTCGGTACGGCCCTCGGCACCAGCGTAAAGAAATGGCGTGTCCTTGATCGCATCCTTGGCGTTGACGTCCGCGCCGGCGGCGATCAGCGCTTTTGCGATTTCGACCGCATCGGCATGGGTGGCAAGAAGCAGCGCGGTTCGCCCTTGAGCATCGCGCGCCTCCAGATCACCACCGGTCGAGATGATTTCGCGAACCTTGGGCAAATCCCCATTGGCAACGGCCTCAATCAGCATCGCCTTGTCCTTTCCGGCATTCGCCGAAGCCATGCCCGGAAAAACCGTTGCAGCAACAACGGCAAGCACCAAAAACACCGAGCGCATGACCATCCACGTTCACCACTTTCGTCACCGATCCATTGCCAGCGATGTAGTGGCATACGGCCAATAAAAAAGGGGCCCATAGGCCCCTTTGAACTGTTTCAAGAAAAACCGAAGCTTATGCGGCTTCGGTCTCGTTGGCGCTTTCAGCCTCGAGGCGATCACGATCGCCGGCGCCCTTGGCGGAGGTGTCGCGGTCAACGAACTCGATGACTGCCATTGCAGCGTTGTCGCCCTTGCGGAAGCCTGCCTTCATGATGCGCAGGTAGCCGCCGTTGCGGGTGGCATAACGAGGCGCAAGCGTCTCGAACAGGCGCTTGACGACGCCTTCATTGCCGATCTGGGCAATGACCTGACGGCGGGCGTGCAGGTCGCCGCGCTTGCCGAGCGTAACCAGCTTCTCGACGATCGGACGCAGGTCCTTCGCCTTCGGCAAGGTGGTGACGATCTGCTCGTGCTCGATCAGAGACACGGCGAGGTTGGCGAACATCGACTTGCGATGGCTGATGCTGCGGGCGAAGCGGCGGCCTTTAAAACCGTGGCGCATGGCTCTTTTCCTTCTTTAGTTGTTCAAGAGGCCACGGCCCCTGATGGTTTTCCGCATGACCGTCGAACCGGACGGCTCGCGCCGCCGATCCTCGGAATTCATGCTCAATACTGGTCTTCGTAACGTTTCGCGAGGTCTTCGATGTTTTCCGGCGGCCAATCCGGCACTTCCATGCCGAGGTGCAAGCCCATGGCCGCCAGCACTTCCTTGATCTCATTGAGCGACTTGCGGCCGAAGTTCGGGGTGCGCAGCATCTCGGCTTCGGTCTTCTGGATCAGGTCGCCAATGTAGACGATGTTGTCGTTCTTCAGGCAGTTGGCCGAACGGACGGAAAGCTCCAGTTCGTCGACCTTCTTGAGCAGGGCCGGGTTGAAGGCAAGCTCGGTGACCGCCTCGGTCGCGACTTCCTTCTGCGGCTCGTCGAAGTTGACGAACAGCGCAAGCTGGTCCTGCAGGATGCGGGCGGCGAAAGCCACTGCGTCCTCGCCGGTGACGGAACCGTCGGTCTCGATGGTCATGGTCAGCTTGTCGTAGTCAAGAACCTGGCCCTCGCGGGTGTTCTCGACCTTGTAGGAAACCTTCTTGACCGGCGAGTAGAGGCTGTCGACCGGGATGAGCCCGATCGGCGCGTCTTCGGCGCGGTTGCGCTCGGCCGGCACGTAGCCCTTGCCGGTGTCGACGGTGAATTCCATGCGGATTTCAGCGCCTTCGTCCAGCGTGCAGATGACGTGGTCGGGATTGAGGATCTCGACGTCGCCAACCGTCTGGATGTCGCCGGCGAGCACGGCGCCTGGGCCCTGCTTGCGCACAACCATGCGCTTGGGACCATCGCCTTCCATCTTGATGGCGATTTCCTTGATGTTGAGCACGATGTCGGTCACGTCCTCGCGGACACCGCCAATCGAGGAGAACTCATGCAAAACGCCGTCGATCTGGACGGCCGTTACGGCAGCGCCACGCAGCGACGACAAAAGCACGCGACGCAGCGCATTGCCGAGGGTGAGGCCAAAGCCACGCTCGAGCGGCTCGGCGACCAGAGTGGTCAAAGTCTTTTTCTTCGACGAGAACTCGACCTTGTTCGGCTTGATCAGTTCCTGCCAGTTTTTCTGGATCATGTTGCCTTCCTTCCGCTTCCCCACCACCATCCAATCGTGGTGGGCGATCTGGAAAATCGCAAAAGCGCCGGACGGCGCTTAAGCAACGAATTTTTGTGGGTCAGACGCGGCGCTTCTTGCGCGGGCGGCAGCCATTGTGCGGGATCGGCGTCACGTCGCGGATCGAGGTGATGGTGAAGCCGGCAGCCTGCAGAGCGCGCAGGGCGGATTCACGACCGGAGCCCGGACCGCAAACTTCGACTTCCAGCATGCGCATGCCGTGTTCCTGGGCCTTCTTGGCAACGTCTTCAGCAGCCATCTGCGCCGCGAACGGGGTCGACTTGCGCGAACCCTTGAAGCCCTGGGCACCAGCCGACGACCAGGCAATAGCATTGCCCTGCGCGTCCGAGATGGTGATCATGGTGTTGTTGAAGGTCGAATTGACGTGGGCAACGCCCGACGAGATATTCTTGCGTTCGCGACGGCGAACACGAGCGGCTTCCTTGGCCATGGTATTCCTTTCAGTTGATCTCTACACCGCCGTAATTCCAGCGGCTCCACCTTAACTAAGGGATCAAGGGAATAGGGCAGTAAGGGAGTATGCTCGGTAGCGGCTGACAACAGCGCTCTCACATATTCCCCTACTGCCTTACTCCCCTATTCCCCTAAATTACTTCTTCTTGCCGGCGATTGCCTTGGCAGGACCCTTGCGAGTGCGCGCATTGGTATGCGTACGCTGGCCACGAACCGGCAAGCTGCGGCGATGGCGCAGGCCGCGGTAGCAGCCAAGGTCCATCAGACGCTTGATGTTCATCGAAACTTCGCGGCGCAGATCGCCTTCGACCTGATAGTCACGGTCGATGGTTTCGCGGATCGCAAGAACCTCGGCGTCGGTGAGCTGGTTGACGCGGCGCTCAGCGGGAATGCCGACCTTGTCGACGATCTCCTGGGCAAACTTCTTGCCAATGCCGTGGATGTACTGAAGCGCGATGACGACGCGCTTGTTGGTCGGAATGTTGACGCCGGCTATACGAGCCATCTTCTCTCTTCTCCATGTGGGCCGGGCGACCTTTCGGCCTGACCGACGCTGTTTAAATGACCCGCGTCCGGTGGAGGCCGGCCCTTGCGGGTGTTCCTTATACAAAGCAAGCGACTTGTCCGCACGGACAGGTTAAGCTCATGCCTGATAGGGAGACGGGCCGCCATACTCCAGCCAGTCCACCCCGTCAAGGGCAAGCAGTCAGATTTATTAACGGCCCTTGCCCAGCAGCGCGTCGATCTGCCCGCTGACCGCATCGATACTGGCCATTCCGTCAACGCCCTTGAGCATTTTCTTGGCATGGTAGTAGCCGATCAACGGCGCGGTCTTCTTGTAATATTCGCGCAGCCGTTCCTCGAAAACCTCGGGATTGTCGTCTTTCCGGACCGGCTGACCGGCAGCTTTGGCTTCTTCCGCCCGCTTGACGATGCGACCCACCAGCGCTTTGTCGTCAACCACCAGTTCGATCACCGCATCCAGTGCGATACCGCGTTCGCCAAGCATGGCCTCGACCGAGTCGGCCTGCGCAAGCGTGCGCGGGTATCCATCCAGGATGAAGCCCTTGGCGCAATCGGGCTGGTCGATACGCTCAGCCACGATGGCGTTGACGATGGCATCGGAGACAAGCTCTCCGGCATCCATGACGGCCTTGGCCTTGAGGCCGACCGGTGTCTTTGCCGCCACCGCAGCGCGCAGCATGTCGCCCGTGGAAAGCTGGGGTATGCCGTACTTTTCTACCAGTCTCTGTGCTTGCGTCCCCTTGCCCGCGCCTGGCGGTCCAAGCAGTATCAGCCTCATTTTCCTCTCTTGCCCCCGCGCAGCTTCGACTTCTTGATCAGCCCTTCATATTGATGCGCGATCAAGTGGCCTTGGATCTGCGCGATCGTATCCAGCGTTACACTGACAACGATCAGAAGCGAAGTACCACCAAGGTAGAACGGCACGCCGGTGGCGGCAATCAGGTATTCAGGCAGGAGGCAGACCGCGACAAGGTAGATCGCGCCCACCACCGTTATGCGGGTCAAGACGTAGTCGATGTACTCAGCCGTGCGTTCGCCCGGACGATAGCCCGGAATGAAGCCCGAATGCTTCTTCAACTGATCGGCCGTGTCCTTAGGATTGAACACGATTGCCGTATAGAAGAAGGTGAAGAACGCGATCATGCCGCCATAAAAGAGCATGTAAAGCGGCTGACCGTGACCAAGCGCGGACAAGACAGACGCAGCCCAAGCCGGCATGTTCTGCGTGTTGGAGAAACCAGCAAGCGTTGCCGGCAGCAGCAACAACGACGAAGCAAAGATCGGCGGGATAACGCCCGAGGTGTTGAGCTTGAGCGGCAGGTGCGACGTGTCGCCCTGGAACATGCGGTTGCCGACCTGGCGCTTCGGATACTGGATCAGCAGGCGGCGCTGGGCACGCTCGAAGAAAACGATCAGCGCGATAACGATAACAGCAAGCACCATGATAGCCAGCACCAGGCCCGTAGACAGGGCACCGGTACGGCTCAATTCCAACGTGCCGCTGATTGCAGCAGGCATGCCTGCAACGATACCGGCGAAGATGATCAGCGAGATGCCGTTGCCGATGCCGCGTGCGGTGATCTGTTCACCCAGCCACATCAGGAACATTGTTCCGCCGGTCAGCGTGATGACGGACGAAATCTGGAAGAACAGGCCGGGGTTGGTAACGATATTGTTGCCGCTGGATAGGCCCACGGCGATGCCGTAGGACTGGACGATCGCCAGAAGCACCGTTCCGTAGCGGGTATACTGGTTGATGATCTTGCGGCCCTGTTCGCCTTCCTTCTTGAGCGCCTCAAGGGAAGGAATGACCGAGGTCATCAACTGCATGATAATCGATGCCGAAATGTACGGCATGATGCCCAGCGCAAAGATCGCCATGCGCTCGACCGCGCCGCCGGCAAACATGTTGAACATGCCAAGCACGCCGCCGCTCTGCTGCTGGAAGGCCTGCGCAAAAGCTTCGGGGTTGATACCAGGCAGCGGAATGTAAGTGCCGAGCCGATAGACGAACAGCGCACCCAGCGTAAACCAGATGCGCTTCTTCAAGTCCTCGGCCTTGGCGAAGGCCGCAAAATTCAGATTGGAAGCAAGTTGTTCAGCAGCCGAAGCCATGCATGTTTCTCCGCAGGATGACGCGGGAGGCCCGCTTCGGGCGGCGCGTGTCACCGAAGCCCCGAAATAGGCTTGGCGCAACCAAGATGCAAGCGGCCGCTTTGACGCGACCGCTCACAATTGGGTGGTTATTCAGCAGCAGCCTGCTCGGGCAGCTTCACCGAACCGCCGGCCTTCTCGATCTTCTCGATCGCGGCCTTGGAGGCACCGGCAACGTCAAAGGCAAGCTTTGCCTTCAGTTCGCCATCGGAAAGGACGCGTACGCCGTCCTTGACGCGGCGAATGACGCCGGCCTTGACGAGCGCCTCGGCGGTCACGGCTTCCTTGGCGTCGAGTTTCTTGGCATCGATCGCAGCCTGGATGCGGGCCAGCGAAACAACAGCAAAGCTCTTGGCGAAGATGTTGTTGAAGCCGCGCTTCGGCAAGCGACGATAGAGCGGCATCTGGCCACCCTCGAAGCCGTTGATGGCCACGCCCGAGCGGGACTTCTGGCCCTTGACGCCGCGGCCGCCGGTCTTGCCGGAGCCGGAGCCGATGCCGCGACCGAGACGCTTCTTCGAATGGGTCGCGCCTTCGTTGTCACGTAGATCGTTGAGTTTCATTTCCGTTCTCCTGCGCTCTGGCTCAGGCCTCGTCCACGACGCGGACGAGGTGCGAGACGGCGGCGATCATGCCGCGCACTGAAGGAGTGTCTTCCAGCGTGCGCTTGCGATGCATCTTGTTGAGGCCGAGGCCGACCAGCGTTGCGCGCTGTTCCTTCGGGCGGCGGATCGGCGAACCGATCTGCTCAACGGTGATGGTCTTGGTTGCTTTCTTGGCCATGGTCAAAATCCCCTGGTCAACGCGACTATTCTTCAGCCGCTACGGCATTGCCGCGGCGGGCCTGAAGGGTCGAGTACTTGATGCCGCGAGCAGCAGCCACATCCTTCGGATGCATCTGGCTCTTCAGCGCGTCAAAGGTGGCGCGAACCATGTTGTAAGGGTTCGACGAACCCATCGACTTGGCGACGACGTCGTGCATGCCGAGCGTCTCGAAAACGGCGCGCATCGGACCGCCGGCGATGATGCCGGTACCCTGCTTGGCGGCACGCAGAAGAACGCGGCCAGCGCCCCAACGGCCTTCAACATCGTGGTGAAGCGTACGGCCCGAGCGCAGCGGCACGAAGATCATGTCACGCTTGGCGGATTCAGTCGCCTTGCGGATGGCTTCCGGCACTTCACGGGCCTTGCCGTGGCCAAAGCCAACGCGGCCCTTCTGGTCGCCGACGACGACGAGTGCTGCAAAGCCGAAACGCCGGCCGCCCTTGACGACCTTGGCTACGCGGTTGATGTGTACGAGCTTGTCGACGATGCCGTCGTCGCGCTCTTCGCGGTCACGGCCACGCTCGCGGCCGCCTTCCCTACGTTCCTGTGCCATATCCTAGTTCCTTGTTCTTTTCCGGAAGCACGGGTTGCTGAAATGCCGGCGCCACGTTTCAGGTCGCCGGCGGCGAAAAATCAGAAGTCGAGGCCACCCTCACGCGCCGCCTCGGCCAAAGCCTTGATACGGCCGTGGTAGATGTACGAGCCACGATCGAAAACGACCTGCTTGACGCCGGCCTTGCCTGCGCGTTCCGCGATCAGCTTGCCAACCGCAGCCGCAGCAGCGGTGTCTGCGCCGGTCTTCTTGGTCGCGCGGAAGTCCTTCTCCAGCGTCGAAGCTGCCGCAATGGTGTGACCCTTAGCATCGTCGATGATCTGGACGTAGATGTTCTTCGAGGTGCGATGCACCGAAAGACGCGGCCTGCCGTTGGAAACCGCCTTCAAGTGACGACGGATACGCGCAGAGCGGCGCTGGATAGATTCTTTCAAAGCCATGGCTTTTAGTTCCTGCCTTGTAAAACGGGGGTTGCCACATGCGGTAGACGAATGCTCCCGCGGCAACGCCCCGTGGCGTTGTAGTTACGAACTTACTTCTTCTTGCCTTCCTTGCGGAGGATCTTCTCGCCGGCGTAGCGCACGCCCTTGCCCTTGTAAGGCTCAGGACCGCGATACTCACGGATTTCCGCCGCAACCTGGCCGACCTGCTGCTTGTCGATGCCCGTCACGCTGATTTCGGTGGGCTTCGGAACAGCAATCGTAATGCCTTCCGGCGTCTGGTAGACGACATCGTGGCTAAAGCCAAGTGCAAGCTGCAGGTTCTTGCCCTGCATCGCGGCACGATAGCCAACGCCGGTGATTTCAAGCTTCTTTTCAAAGCCATCCTTCACGCCGGTCAGGATGTTGACGATCTGCGTGCGGGACATGCCCCACTTCGAGCGAGCCGCCTTCGAGGTGTCGCGCGGCTGCACGGCGATTTCGCCGTCCTCCAGCTTGACCAGAACCTCGTCGTTGACGACGAACTTCAGCTCACCTTTCGGACCCTTGGCCGTGACGGTCTGACCGTCGACCGACGCGGTCACGCCCTGCGGCACGGATACGGGCTTCTTTCCAATACGAGACATTTGTTGTCCTCGTCACTCTTCGTGTTTCAAGTCAGCCGGATCAGAATATCTGGCAGAGAACTTCGCCACCGACATTCTGTTCGCGAGCATCGTGGTCAGCCATAACGCCCTTCGGCGTCGACAAGATGGCAATGCCGAGACCATTGGCAACCTGCGGGATCGACTTGGCCGAGACGTATACGCGGCGGCCGGGCTTCGAAACGCGCGAGATCTCGCGCACCACAGGCGAACCGTCGAAATACTTCAGCTCGATGTTGATCTCGGACTTGCCGTTGTCGAAATCGGTCTGGCTATAGTCGCGGATGTAGCCTTCGGCCTTCAGAACATCCAGGACGCGGGCACGCAGACGCGAGGCCGGGGTCGACACGGTCGACTTCTTACGGCCATAGGCGTTGCGGATGCGGGTCAGCATATCGCCGAGAGGATCGCTCAATGACATGTGATGTCCTCCTTACCAACTCGACTTGACCAGGCCGGGAATCTGGCCGTTGTTGCCGAGATCGCGCAGGGCGATACGGGAAACCTTGAGTTTACGATAGAAAGCCCGCGGACGACCGGTGATTTCGCAACGGTTGCGGATACGGATACGCGCCGAATTACGCGGCAGCGCGGCCAGCTTGAGCTGGGCGCGGAAGCGCTCTTCCATCGGCTTGGACTGATCCATGATGATGGCCTTCAGCGCCTTACGCTTGGCAGCGTACTGGTCCACAAGCTTGCGGCGCCGATTGTTCTTTTCAACTGAGCTGGTCTTTGCCATTTCAGATTTTTCCTTTGCTCGCTGCCGTTACTGGCGGAAGGGGAAGTTGAAAGCCTTGAGCAGCGCCCTGGCTTCGTCGTCCGTCTTCGCAGTCGTACAAACGATGATGTCCATGCCCCAGACCTGATCAACCTTGTCGTAGTTGATTTCCGGGAACACGATGTGTTCCTTGATGCCCATGGCATAGTTGCCACGACCATCAAAGCTCTTCGGATTCAGCCCGCGAAAGTCGCGGACGCGTGGCAGTGCGATATTCACCAGCCGGTCAAGGAACTCATACATGCGTTCCTGACGCAGAGTGACCTTGGTGCCGATCGGCATGTTCTCGCGAACCTTGAAGCCGGCGATCGACTTGCGGGCACGCGTGATGACGGGCTTCTGGCCAGCGATAAGCGCCAGATGCTCGGCGGCAACAGAAGGCTTCTTGGAGTCGGCCGTCGCTTCGCCAACACCCATGTTCAGCACGATCTTGTCGAGACGCGGAACCTGCATCTCGTTGTCGTATTTGAACTGCTCCTGAAGCGCCTTGCGAATGGTTTCGTTGTAAACCTTCTTCAGGCGCGGCGTATTCTGAGCCGTAGCTTGCTGAGCCTTAGCCATTGATCGTTTCTCCCGAGCGCTTCGCAAAGCGCACCTTCTTGCCGTCCTTCTCGAACTTGAAGCCGACGCGGGTCGGCTTGCCGTCCTTGGGGTCGGCCAGCGCAATGTTCGACAGATGGAGCGGCGCTTCCTTGGTGATGATGCCGCCTTCCTGGGACTGGCTCTGCTTCTGGTGGCGGCGAATGAGGTTCACGCCACGCACGACAGCGGTGTCTTCCTTCGGCTGAACCGAGAGGACCTCGCCGGAGCGACCCTTGTCCTTGCCGGCCAGAACGACAACCTTGTCGCCTTTACGGATCTTTTGCATTGTTGCGGCTCCTTACAGCACTTCAGGCGCAAGCGAGATGATCTTCATGTGGTTCTTGGCGCGAAGCTCGCGCGGAACCGGCCCGAAGATACGCGTGCCGACTGGCTCTTTCTTGTTATCGACGAGAACGGCCGCGTTCTTGTCGAAACGGATCACGCTGCCGTCCGGGCGGCGGATGTCCTTGGCCGTGCGAACCACGACCGCCTTCATCACATCGCCCTTCTTAACGCGGCCGCGCGGAATGGCTTCCTTGATCGACACCACGATGATGTCGCCGACGGATGCGTACTTCCGCTTCGAGCCGCCCAGCACCTTGATGCACATGACACGACGAGCGCCGGAATTATCCGCGACGTCGAGGTTTGTTTGCATCTGAATCATGACTGGCCGCCTTTTTCTTCTCTGTTGGGAAAGGAGTCACCTCTCCCCGGTCTGTCCAAAGTTCTTGCTACGCCAATCGCTCAGGCCTGGTCCGAAGACACGACGACCCAACGCTTATCCTTCGAAATCGGGGCCGATTCCTGGATGAACACGGTGTCGCCAACCTTGTGGGCGTTGTTTTCGTCGTGCGCCTTGTACTTCTTCGACATACGCACGGTCTTCTTCATCACGGGATGCGTGAAGCGCCGTTCGACCTTCACGACAACCGTCTTCTCGTTCTTGTCGCTGACGACGGTGCCCTGCAGAATGCGCTTTGGCATGGTTTTCGTCCTTATGCCTTCTTGGCCGCGGCTTTTTCAGCGGCGATGGTCTTGATGCGTGCGATGTCCTTGCGGACCTGCTTGACGCGCGCGGTCTTCTCAAGCTGGCCGGTAGCCTTCTGGAAGCGCAGGTTGAACTGCTCCTTCTTCAAGCTGGCGAGCTCGTCAGAGAGCTGGTCCTGCGTCTTCGAGCGAATTACTTCGGCTTTCATCTCAGCTCTTCCTTATTCTGCGATGCGCTGCACGAAGCGCGTGCGGACCGAAAGCTTGGCTGCGCCGAGACGCAGGGCCTCGCGCGCCGTTTCTTCCGACACACCGTCGATCTCGAACATGATGCGGCCAGGCTTCACGCGTGCTGCCCAATAGTCAACCGCGCCCTTGCCCTTGCCCATGCGGACTTCGGTAGGCTTCGAGGTGACCGGCAGATCTGGGAAAATCCGGATCCAGACGCGACCGGCGCGCTTCATTTCGCGTGTGATCGCACGGCGAGCCGCCTCGATCTCACGTGCTGTGACGCGGTTGGGTTCCAGCGCCTTCAGCCCGAAGCCACCGAAATCCAGGTTGGTACCGCCCTTGGCGGCGCCGTGGATGCGGCCCTTGAACTGCTTGCGGAACTTAGTGCGCTTTGGCTGCAGCATCTTACTTGCTCCAAATTCTCAATTATCTCAGGCGTTCTCGCGACGGCGAGCGCCGCTACGTTCGCCAGGATGCGCTTCGCCTTCGGTGGCGCGACGCTCGGATGCCATCGGATCGTGCTCGAGGATTTCACCCTTGAACACCCACACCTTGACGCCGCAGATGCCGTAGGCGGTCTGGGCTTCGGCCGTGCCGTAGTCGACGTCGGCGCGAAGGGTATGCAGAGGCACGCGGCCTTCACGATACCATTCCATACGCGCGATTTCAGCACCGCCAAGACGACCACCGCAGTTGATGCGGATGCCTTCGGCGCCGAGACGCATAGCCGACTGCACGGCGCGCTTCATGGCGCGGCGGAAGGCAATACGACGCTCGAGCTGCTGGGCGATCGACTGGGCAACCAGCGTTGCGTCGATTTCCGGCTTGCGCACTTCAACGATATTGAGGTGCGTTTCGGAATTCGTCATCTCTGTCAGCTTCTTGCGAAGCTTCTCGATGTCGGCGCCCTTCTTGCCGATGATGAGGCCCGGACGCGCTGCGTGGATGGTGACGCGGCACTTCTTGTGGGGGCGCTCGATCACGACCTTGGAAATCGCGGCCTGCTTCAGTTCCTTCTCAAGATACTCGCGGATCTTGATGTCTTCATGCAGCAGCTTGCCGTACTCGCCGGTGTTTGCGTACCAGCGGGAATCCCAGGTGCGGTTGATGCCGAGACGGAGACCGATAGGATTGATTTTCTGGCCCATTAAGCGGCCTCCCCTTTTTCCTCGACTTCACGAACAACGATCGTGAGGTGCGAAAACGGCTTCTCGATACGGCTGGCGCGACCACGGCCACGAGCGTGGAAACGCTTCATGACGATCGACTTACCGACATAGGCTTCGGCCACGATCAGCGCATCAACATCCAGATCATGGTTGTTTTCCGCATTGGCGATCGCCGATTCCAACGTCTTCTTGACGGTCTCGGAAATACGCTTGCGCGAAAATTCAAGATCGTTCAGCGCTGTGGCAACCTTCTTGCCGCGGATAAGCGCGGCAACCAGATTGAGCTTCTGCGGGCTGACACGGATCGTGCGCAGAACGGCACGCGCCTCGTTGTCAGCAAGCCTGCGCGGAGCTTTGGCCTTGCCCATCTGTTACTTCCTCTTTGCCTTCTTGTCCGCGCCGTGACCGTAGTAGGTACGGGTCGGAGCGAACTCACCGAACTTGTGACCAACCATGTCCTCGTTCACCGAAACGGGGACGTGCTTCTGGCCGTTGTAAACACCGAAGGTGAGACCGACGAACTGCGGCAAGATCGTGGAACGGCGGCTCCACATCTTGATCACCTCACTGCGACCACCTTCACGAACCTTGTCTGCCTTCTTCAGAAGGTAGCCGTCGATGAAGGGGCCTTTCCAAATAGAACGAGTCACTTGGCGTTACCTCTTCTTAGCTCTTGCGCTCGTGACGCGAACGCACGATGAACTTGTCGGTCGCCTTATTGGACCGCGTCTTCTTGCCCTTGGTCGGCTTGCCCCACGGGGTAACCGGATGACGGCCACCGGAGGTGCGGCCTTCACCACCGCCGTGCGGGTGGTCGACCGGGTTCATGGTAACGCCGCGATTGTGCGGGCGCTTGCCACGCCAAACGCTGCGGCCAGCCTTACCGTCGTTGATGTTGCCATGATCCGGGTTGGACACTGCGCCCACGGTGGCAAAGCACGAGCCGTGGACAACGCGCTGTTCGCCAGAGTTAAGGCGCAGGATCGCCATGCCCTGGTCACGACCGACGAGCTGGGCGTATGCGCCAGCCGAACGCGCGACCTGACCGCCCTTGCCCGGCTTCAGTTCGATGTTGTGGACGATGGTGCCGACCGGCATCGACGACAACGGCATCGCGTTGCCCGGCTTCACGTCGACCGATTCACCAGCCACGACCTTGTCGCCGGCCGCGAGGCGCTGCGGGGCGATGATGTAGTTGAGCTCGCCGTCCTCGTACTTGATCAGCGCGATGAAGGCGGTGCGGTTCGGATCATACTCCAGGCGCTCGACCGTACCGACGACATCCAGCTTGCGGCGCTTGAAGTCGATTATGCGGTAGGTGCGCTTGTGGCCGCCACCGATGAAACGGGCGGTGATGCGTCCGTAGTTGTTGCGGCCGCCGGACTTAGTCAAGCCTTCGGTCAGGCCCTTGACCGGCTTGCCTTTGTGCAGGCCCGAGCGGTCGACGATGACCAGCTGGCGGGTGCTCGGCGTAATCGGGTTATAGTGTTTCAAAGCCATGTTCTTGTCCTCGCCGCCTTACTCAGAGGCCCGTCGCGACGTCGATCGAATGGCCGTCGACCAAAGTCACGACTGCCTTCTTGACATCGCCCTGACGGCCGATTGTGCCGCGGAAGCGCTTGACCTTGCCCTTGCGGACAAGCGTGTTGACGGCCAGCACCTTGACGCCGAACAGCGCCTCGACAGCGGCCTTGATCTCAGGCTTCGACGCCTTCTTGGCGACGTTGAAGACCACCTGGTTCTGCTCGGAAGCCATGGTCGACTTTTCAGTGATCGCGGGCGAGACGATCACGTCGTAGTGACGAAGGTCGGTCATTTAAAGCGCTCCTCGAGAGCCTCGACCGCTGCCTTGGAAAGGACCAGCGTGCCGCGGCGCAGAATGTCATAGACGTTGATGCCCTGGATCGGCAGCACGTCGATGTTTGGAATGTTGGTCGCCGCCAGCTTGAAGTTGGCGTCGAGCTCGGCACCGCCGATCACCAAAGCGTTGGTCAGGCCGAGCGTCGCGAAATTCGCCACCAGCGCCTTGGTCTTCGCTTCGGCGAGCTTCAGATCGTCGATAATGATGATCGACGAGGCCTTGGCCTTGGCCGACAGCGCATGCTTCAGGCCCAGAGCGCGGATCTTCTTCGGCAGATCATGCTCGTGGCTGCGTGCGACGGGACCGTGTGCCTTGCCGCCGCCGCGGAACTGCGGAGCACGAGCCGAGTGGTGACGGGCGCGGCCGGTACCCTTCTGCTTGTACATCTTGGCACCGGTGCGCGCGATATCGGCGCGGCCCTTGGCCTGATGCGTACCCTGCTGCTTCTTGGCAAGCTGCCAGCGCACGACGCGCTGCAGAATGTCTTCGCGCGGATCAAGGCCGAAAATCTCCTCGGAGAGCTTGACCTTGCCGGCGTCTTTGCCGCCGAGCGTTGTGATCTTGATGTCCATTATTCCGCTCCCTCATTGGCCGGAGCATCGTTCTTCGCGGCAGCCTTGCCAGCGGCGCGGATCGCAGCAGGCTTCGGTGCGTTTGCCGGCAGCGCCACCTTGGCGGCGTCGCGAACCAGGATCCATGCGCCCTTGGTGCCGGGAACGGCGCCACGGATCAGGATGAGGCCGCGATCGGCATCGGTCGAAACGACCTCGACATTCTGCGTGGTGACGCGAACATCACCCAGATGGCCAGCCATCTTCTTGCCCTTGAACACCTTGCCGGGGTCCTGGCGCTGGCCGGTCGAACCGTGTACGCGGTGCGACAGCGAGTTACCGTGGGTCGCACGGCCGCCACCCATGTGGTGGCGCTTGATGACGCCCTGGAAACCCTTACCGGTGGTGGTGCCGGTCACGTCAACCTTCTGGCCAGGCACAAAATGCTCGACCGTCAACTCGGCACCGACATCAATGAGATTGTCGGCAGAGACGCGGAACTCGGCAACCTTCGCCTTCGGCTCGACGGAGGCGGCAGCGAAATGGCCGCGCATCGCCTTCGACGTATTCTTGACCTTGGCAAGACCAACGCCGAGCTGAACGGCGGTGTAGCCGTTCTTTTCCTGCGTGCGCTGCGCAACGACCTGGCAGTTCTCCATGCGAAGAACGGTGACGGGGACATGCTCGCCTGCATCGTTATAGATGCGGGTCATTCCCACCTTCTGTGCAATTACACCTGAACGCATCGGTTCGTTTTCCTTCAGAGGAGCTCCGGGGTTTCCCCCTGCGAGTTCTTGTTTAAGCTCTTAGAGCTTGATTTCGACATCCACGCCGGCGGCCAGGTCGAGCTTCATCAACGCGTCAACCGTCTGGGGAGTCGGATCAACAATGTCGAGGAGGCGCTTGTGGGTGCGCATCTCGAACTGCTCGCGGCTCTTCTTGTCGACGTGGGGCGAGCGGTTGACCGTGAACTTTTCGATCCGGGTCGGCAGCGGAATTGGGCCGCGGACATTGGCGCCGGTGCGCTTGGCCGTCGACACGATTTCCCGCGTCGAAGCATCGAGCACGCGGTGATCGAACGCTTTCAGGCGGATGCGGATATTCTGACCGTTCATCTCGTCATTCCTTGTTCTGGCGCGGCGCGGGCGATACCCCGCCCGCGACAGATCTGTTGTTCTTCTTACTCAACGATCGAAGCAACGATGCCGGCGCCGACGGTGCGGCCGCCTTCGCGG
>NZ_JBMDKS010000022.1:0-87351 GCF_057809835.1 Mesorhizobium sp. FG116 | reverse complement strand
TGGATCCTCGGGTCGCGCCTTTCGCTGCGCTCAGGCTTGCCCGAGGATGACGAGGAAAAACGAAGCGGGCGTGGCAATGAATATGCGTGCGCTTTCCGTCTCACATATCGACGACGATGCGGCCCCTGATCTTGCCTTCGACGATGTCGCGTGCGGCATTGATGATGCCGTCGAAGCCGATGGTGGTCGAAAGCGCTGCAAGCTTGCCGATGTCGAGATCAGTGCCGATGCGCCGCCAGGCTTCCAACCGGACTTCCTTCGGCGCCATGACAGAGTCGATGCCAAGCAGCGATACGCCGCGCAAGATGAAGGGCGCGACCGATGACGGCAGGTCCATGCCGCCGGCAAGCCCGCAGGCGGCGACCGCGCCGCCATAGCCGGTCATCGACAGCACATTGGCCAGCGTGTTGCTGCCAACCGCATCGACGCCGCCGGCCCAGCGTTCCTTGGCAAGCGGCTTGGCCGGTCCCGACAGTTCTTCGCGGGCGATGATTTCGGTCGCGCCCAGATCGCGCAAATAGTCGGCTTCGCTGCTGCGCCCGGTCGAGGCGATGACATGGTAGCCGAGGCCGGACAAGACCGCGATGGCGACCGAGCCGACGCCGCCGGCAGCGCCCGTCACCACGACCGGCCCGCGTTTCGGCACGATGCCATGGCGCTCCAGCGCCATCACCGACAGCATGGCCGTATAGCCGGCAGTGCCCACCGCCATGGCGTCATGGGCGCTGATGCCGTCGGGCAGCGGCACCAGCCAGTCGCCGTTGACGCGAGCGCGCCCGGCATAAGCGCCGTAATGGGTTTCGCCGACGCCCCAGCCGTTGAGGATGACCTTGTCGCCCTTGCGCCAGTCGGGATGATCCGACGACAGCACCGTGCCGGCAAAGTCGATGCCCGGGACCAGCGGCCAGCGCCGCACCACCGGGGCCTTGCCGGTGATGGCAAGCCCGTCCTTGTAGTTCACCGTCGTTGCCTCGACGGCAACGGTCACGTTGCCTTCCATCAGGTCGGCTTCGGCAAGGTCCGTGACCGCGACCGACTGGTTCTTGTCCGCATCGCGGGAAACGAGGATGGCTTTGAATGTGTCCGGCATGTTCTGTCCCTGCTTTTTGCGCGGGACAATGCGGCGTCAATCTGCGGAAATCAATCGTCCGAAGGTCGTGTCTGCCGCCGCCAGCCGACGAATTCGTCGAGGATGACCAGCACGGCGCCGACGCTGATGAACGCATCGGCAAGATTGAACACGGCAAACGACCAGCTCGGCGTGTGAAACAGGATGTAGTCGATCACATGGCCGTAGACGCTGCGGTCGATCAGGTTGCCGAGCGCGCCGCCGACAATCAGGGCAAAGCCGGTGCGGGCCAGCACCTGTCCGGGCTCCGTGCGAGTGGCGAGGAAAATCACGAAGGCCGAGACCAGAAGCGACACGATGATCAGCCCGGTATCGCCGAAGGACGACAGCATCGAAAAGGCGATGCCGGTGTTGTAGGTGCGGAAAAGGCCGAGGAACGGCAGCAGGTCGATCTTCTCCTGGAACGGCAGGCCGGTTTCGACTAGGTACTTTATCCACTGGTCTACAATCATCGATACAATGACGAGCAGGGCATAGGGCGTCAGCGATTTCAAAATACCCGGCTTCATCTATGCGTCGTTTCCAGTTTCAACGCCCCGCGCCGGATTTCAAACAGCATCACGCCTGTCGCGACGGCAAGGTTGAGCGAGTCGGCACGGCCCTCCTGCGGAATGCGCAGCAGGCGATCGCAGCTTGCAGCCAGATCGTCCGGCAGGCCCTGCTGTTCGTTGCCCATCAAGAGCAGCACCGGCCGACCGGAAAAATCGACCGAGCGATAGTCCACCGCGCCTTTCAGGTGCGTGCCGGCAACGAGGCCGGGAAAGCCCTTGCGCCACGAAAGGAAAGCCTCGGGAGTCGCCTTGGCAACCGGAACGGCGAAGATCGAGCCCATCGTGGCGCGCACCGTCTCGACCGAGAATGGATCGGTCGTGTCGCCAACCAGAATGACGCCCTTGGCCCCAACCGCATCGACGGTGCGGATCACGGTGCCGAGATTGCCGGGGTCGCGCACCCGGTCGAGCGCCACCCAGACGTCTCCATCCTTGGCGCGGATGTCCTTGAGCGGCACGAGGCGCTGGGTAAAGACGCCGACCACCATTTGCGGGTTGTCGCGGCGGGTGATGGCGGAGAGCACCTTTTCGGAGACTTCCAGCACCGTGCCGCCGGCCGCTACCGTGCGGGCCGCAACCTTCTCGACCGCAGCGTTGCCGATCCCCGCCTTGGCAAACACCAGCGTGCGGATTTCCCAGCCGAGATCGAGGGCATCGATGACCAGCTTCAATCCTTCGGCCATGAAGGCATTTTGCTGGTCGCGGAACTTCTTCAGCGCCAGCGCCTTGATGTCCTTGACCAGCGGATTGGCGAGGCTGGTGACTTCCTTCACCCGCCCGACCGCGCGGCGGCCCTGGTGTTCGCTGCCATGATGGTTGCTCATTGCGCCACCCATCTGGAAAACAGGGATGTTGAGAGCGCCCGGCCTGCCGATTTCTCGCGGATGATCAGCTCTCCCGATTCAATTCTGCCGCCCATGCCGGCAAACGTATCGCGCATCAAGGCATGAATGGCGAAGAACGAGGCGCGGATGGAATAGGCGGTCAGCACCACGGCCAGCGGCTTGGGCGTCAGGATCGAGCGGCAGATGTCGGTCAGGGCCGGCAGGTGTTCGAACAGTTGCCACACCTCGCCCTTCGGGCCGCGGCCATAGGCGGGCGGGTCGAACAGGATGATGTCGTAGCGGCTGCCGCGCCGCTCCTCGCGCTCGGCAAATTTCATCGCGTCCTCGACGATCCAGCGGATCGGCTTGTCGGCCAGCCGCGCGATCTCCTGGTTCTCGCGTGCCCAGCCGATCGCCTTCTTCGAGGCATCGACATGGGTAACCTCCGCGCCGGCGCGTGCCGCCACCAGCGAGGCAAGGCCGGTATAGCCGAACAGGTTCAGCACCTTGACCGGGCGTTTGGCGCTTTCGATCAGCCCGGCCATGTGGTCCCAGTGCGAGGCCTGTTCGGGAAAGACGCCGACATGGCGAAACGAGGTGAAGCGTCCGAGATAGTCGATGCCGTTGTGCTTCATCGGCCACGTCTCGCCAAGCGGCGCCTTGGGAAAGCGCCAGCGGCCCATGCCTTCCTCGTCGGTATCGCCGGTAAAGACCGCATCCGCCCGGTCCCATTCCCTTGCCGGCAGCGCGCGCTGCCAGATTGCCTGGCCCTCGGGGCGGATGATGCGATAGGGGCCGTATTGTTCGAGTTTCTCGCCGCTGCCGCTATCCAGCAGCGCGTAGTCGGCATTTGGTGCGACCTCGAGGATCAGCGGCAGTCTTTCCGCGGGCAGGGTGCCTTCCCGACGGGCGAGAACGCGAGGCTCCGGCTTGGGCTGCTGGCGTTCCTCTTGCTTGGCCGCAGCGCGTTGCGGCTCCGGGCGTGCATCACGCGGCCCCGCCTGTGCGGTGCGCGGCTTGGCGTTCTGGTGCTGGCGGCTGTCGCGGCGTTGATCGCGAAAGGATTTCAAGGACGTGCATCTCCGGACGACAGTGCCGCTTTTGGCACAGCCGTTGAGCCATCGCAACAAACTGCGTCAGGAACGCAACGCCTTGTAGACGGCGATGCCTGCAGCGAGATCCTCGAGTGCCGCTCCAACCGACTTGAACAGCGTGATCTGGGCAGCGCTGGTGCGGCCGGCCTTTTCGCCGCGCGCCAGTTCATGCAGGTCGGCAACGATGCCTTGGGGTTTCAGCAGGCCGGAAGCCAGCGGCTGGACGATGTCGCCAGCCTCCTTGGTCGCACCGGCGCGGGTATCGACATAGATGGCGGCGCGCGAAATGGCGTCGTCGTCGCTCTCGCGCATGTCGGGCGTGAAGCCTCCGACCAGATCGACATGCGTGCCCGGTTTCAGCAATGCGCCCTTGACCAGCGGACTGGTCGAGATCGTCGCCGACGATACGATGTCTGCCGCAGTGAGTTCGGCGTCGAGATCGGTTGCCGCCTCTGCGGGCAGGCCCTCCGCGCGCAATTGCGCGGCTACCTTCTCGGCGTTTGCCGCTGTCCGGTTCCAGATGCGGATCGTTGTGATCGGTCGCACCGCAGAATGAGCCTTGGTGAGGAAGGGCGACAGTGCTCCCGCGCCGATCACCAGCAGCCGCGAAGCGTCTTCACGCGCCAGGTAGGACGCAGCCAAAGCCGATGCGCAAGCCGTGCGCCATTGCGTCAGCCGTTGGCCGTCGATCAAGGCCTCCGGTTCGCCTGTGGCCCCATTCAACAACAGGTAGAGCCCCATCACCGCTGGCTTGCCGATGGCGTTGTTGTCCGGCGATACCGTCACGATCTTCACGCCGATATGGCCGTTGGCCGAACTGCCGGCGGCATTGAAATCCGTCCAGGCGGGCATCAACAACAGGGTCGAGGCGGCACCATCAGGCCGCTCGACCGTATGGTGATGGCGCACCGGCTGCACGGCTCCCTCGCGAAACGCCGTGCGCAGCGTCTCGACCAACGAGGGAAACGTCAGCGCGCGATCGACGTCGGCTGCCGAGATTGTGAGCATCGAAAACTCCGCGACAGGTTTAGCGATCCGGCAAATGCCAGCTCAGTTGGTCGGCCGTGGCAGGGCGGGATTCTGCTGGGGAACGGCTGGCGGGCGGCTGACTGCTTGCCTCAGGCTTTCGGCCTCGACGCCGCGCTGGCGCGCCAGCTTGCGATAGCGCCCTTGCCTGACCCAGGTGGCAAGGCTGCCGATAAGCAATCCGAGCGCGAGCGCTGCGAACAGGAAAACAAAGAAGGGCAGCGTATAGGTCAGCGACGGGTTGCCGGGGTTGAACGGGTCAACCGTGAACGCGACCAGTTCGCGATTGGCCACCGCCAGCGCAATCAGGATGATTGCCAGCGGCACGACGATGACAACCAAGGCAACGCGATTGAACATGAATTTCCCGTCGATCCAGCGCTATTTGTCGCCGTTCAGCCGTTCACGCAACTCTTTGCCGGTCTTGAAGAACGGCACCCACTTTTCCTCGACGTCGACGGATTCGCCGGTGCGCGGGTTGCGGCCCGTGCGGGCAGGGCGGTTCTTGACCGAAAAGGCGCCGAAGCCCCGCAGTTCCACGCGGTTGCCCTCGGCGAGCGCATCAGTGATCTCATCGAACACCGCGCCGACGATATTTTCGACATCGCGCAGGAAAAGATGCGGATTGCGCGTGGCGATAATTTGCACGAGTTCAGACTTGATCATGCGAGCGATCCCCTTCCACAAAACACGCCGTTCAAAATTATGCAGATGATTTTATTGTCTTTTTCACTCGTTAAACGACCTGTCAAGGGTGCCAGACCGAGACAAGACCGTCAAGGAACAAGCGGTCGGCACCGATTTCGTGAAGTACCTCGCCACTGTAGTCGGGCAAGCCGAGCGCCCGGGCAACGGTGCGGGTCAACGCCTTGGAGAACAGAAAGCCGGTTCCGTTGTCGGTATTTTTCCATTCGATGACCTTGAGCTTGGCATCCACGCCCTTGGTCGCGAGCCAGTCGACAGCGACATCTTCGCCGCCGACCGCGTCGATCAGCTTGTTTTCAAGTGCCTGCCTGCCGGTGAAGATCGAGCCGTCGGCCAGCGCCAGAACCTCAGGTTTCGTCATCTGGCGCCGTTCCATGACGATGCCGACGAACCAGTCGTAGCTGTCCATGATGAGTTTGCGCACCATGGTACGTTCATCTTCGGTGGTCGGATTGAAAGGCGAGGGCTCGGCCTTCAGCGGCGAAGACTTCACTTCTTCGAGTTTCACCCCGATCTTGTCCATCAGGCCGGTCACGTCGGGAAACTGGATCAGCACGCCGATCGATCCGACGATCGAGGATTTGCGGGCCACGATATGATCGGCAGCGCTGGCAATCATGTACCCAGCCGACGCCGCCAAGGTGCCAACGGACGCCACGACCGGCTTTTCCGCGGCAATCTTGCGCACTTCTTCAAAAATGGCTTCGCCGCCGGCCGTGGTACCGCCGGGAGAATCGATCTGGAGGATTACACCTGCCACGCTTGGCGATTGACGGATCTTTTCCAGCCGCGCAAGCAGTTCCTCGTCCTCGGTAATCGTCCCTTCGATCTTGACCTTGGCGATGTGCGTGCTTGCTGTTCCGGCGAATTCGTCGTCATAAGCCCACGTCGCAAAGGCGATCAGACCCAGTGCGGCGATTGCCATCGCAGCAGCGCGCCAGAACGTCAGCTTGCGCCGCAGTCGGCGGCGGTCGATCAAGTCATCGGCTCTCAGCGGCATGTCCGGCCTCATCGGGAACTCGGGAAGACACATTTAGAGCATGCGCAAGGTCGCCGCCACCGCTTTCCGGCACCAACATGTCGCTTTGGCGCTCCTAAACCTCCCCTTGCGCGGGTTTTCCCGTATCGTGTATCTTTGCAGGCGGTATTTCCTGTGCTTATGCACGGGAGAACGTCATATTTTTGCAGTTTTAGTTCGCTTGTGCTTGTTTGAACGCCTCGGCGTGCCGAACTATAGGTCGGCATTTGAGGGGCTTATACGCTTGAGAAAGCAGCAGTAGTGGCGCGATCGACAAAACCGGCCCGTCAGCGTGATAAGCCTATCGCGCCATCGGCCAACGACGATTTTGAGGTCGATTCCGGAGCGGATCGCGCCGTCGCGTTCGATCGTGCCCAGCAACATTCACGCCGGGTTCGGCGGTTGAAGTTCGCCCTGCCGCTGGTGGCGGTGGTGATCGCCGTTGCCTTTCCGGTCTATTCCTACCTCGTCACGCCCGTCACGGTTGCGGTCAAGACCGATGACAGCGCGTTTTCCGACGGCAAGCTGGTGATGGCCAACCCCAAGCTGGAGGGCTTCACCAAGCAGAACCTTCCCTATGCCATGACTGCGGTCAGGGCCATCCAGGAAGTGTCGAAGGAAAATGTTATCGCGCTGGAAGGTATCAGTGCGCGGCTTCCCATCGATGCCAAAACCACGGCGGTCGTCGATGCCTCGACGGGAACCTACGATCGCGAGAAAAATACACTTGACCTCAACAGCGCCATCACCATCACGACTACAGATGGAATGGTCGCAAAACTGAAATCGGCCTTTCTCGACATGGGCAAAGGCAATATGAAGACAACCGAACCCGTCGACATCAGCCGTGCCGGATCGCGCATCACGTCGGAAACGATGTCGGTCGAAGATAATGGCAAGGTGTTGATCTTCGAGAAACGTGTTCGCGTCAATATCGATCCCGCCCAAGCCAAGGCGGCAAACAAGACAAGCGGAGATCCGAATGCAACGCAGTGATTCGATGAGGCTTCTGGCCCTTGCATCGATCTTGTCCCTTGTCGTGGCGGTGCCTGCCTTTGCCCAGTCGAACGGCACCAGCAGGATGTCGGGCCTAAAGCTGTCCGGCGACCAGCCGATCCAAATCGAAAGTGACAAGCTCGAGGTGCGCGAAGGTGACAGTGTCGCCATCTTCACCGGCAACGTAAACGTCGTCCAGGGCCCGACCGTGCTCAAGGCCGGCAGCATGAAAGTCTATTACGCCAAGGAACAGGGCGCGGCTTCAGGTTCAGGCACAGCGGGCTCGGCTACTACCGGCACCGCGAACATCGATCACCTCGAGGTGAGCGACAAGGTCTACATCAAGTCCGACACGCAGGTTGCGACCGGTGACAAGGGCACCTTCGACATGAAGAGCGAAGTGCTTGTCCTGTCCGGGGAAAAGGTCGTTCTGTCCGACGGCGCCAACGTGCTGGTCGGCTGCAAGCTGACCGTTCAGATGAAGACCGGACTGGCGCAGGTCGATGCCTGCGGACGCCGCGTCATGATGTCGATTACGCCGGGTTCGCAGAAGCCCTGATGATTTCATTCCCCAAGCTGCGCCTGCCTAAACTGGGGGCCTCGGGGCCTGCCGCTCCGGCTATCGCGAAGTCCTCGTCCACCAAGCTGAAGGGCACCCTGATCGCACGTGGGCTTTCCAAGAGCTACAAGGGCCGCAAGGTGGTGAGCGGCGTTTCGCTTGGCGTTCGGGCCGGAGAGGCTGTCGGCCTGCTTGGCCCCAATGGCGCCGGCAAGACGACGTGCTTCTACATGGTCACGGGCCTCGTTCCGGTCGATGAAGGCACGATCGAGATCGACGGCTATGACGTCACCTCGATGCCGATGTATCGCCGCGCAAGGCTTGGCATCGGCTATCTGCCGCAGGAAACTTCGATTTTCCGGGGCCTTACCGTCGAGCAGAACATTCGCGCCGTTCTCGAGGTTGTGGAAAAGAGCCGCAAGGAACGAGAGAAGAACCTCGACGAATTACTCGAAGAGTTTCACATCAGTCACCTCCGAAGCGCACCCTCTATGGCGCTTTCGGGCGGCGAGAGGCGCCGTCTAGAAATCGCTCGCGCTCTGGCCAGCCGTCCGGCCTATATGCTGCTGGATGAGCCCTTTGCCGGCATTGATCCCATAGCCGTGGCCGATATCCAGCAGCTTGTGCGCCATCTCACGGCGCGAGGCATCGGCGTCCTCATCACCGACCACAATGTGCGCGAAACATTGGGTCTGATCGACCGGGCCTACATCATCCATGCCGGTGAGGTTCTGACACATGGGCGTGCGGAGGAAGTCGTCGCCAACCCTGACGTGCGCCGGCTTTATCTCGGCGAAGGGTTTACGCTGTAAGCGACAGGCCCAATAGCTATTGCTGCCTTGCTTTCAGAACTGTACGTCGGGCTAACACTCCGGTAAGCCGCGTCTGTTAGCCATTGCCTTGACAAGCAAAAGGCGGGCCAGTTTCATTGATTGATCCGAAAAATTAATCGGTTGCTCGGCGATCTGCCGACAAGGAGGCAATGCCCTAACGATGGCGCTCGCGGCCAAGCTACAGCTAAGACAGGCGCAGTCGCTGGTGATGACACCGCAACTGATGCAGTCGATTCGTCTGCTGCAGTTCACTCAGGCCGAGCTTGAGCGGTTCATCGACGAGGAAATCGAGCGCAATCCGTTGCTGGAGCGGGCCGAACCTCAAGATGCCATCATCAACGACCCGGAACCTGCCGCCGAGCCTTCCCAGGCGGCAGACGACGACTGGTTCGACAATGAGGGCGCATGGACGTCGGAAGCGATCTCCGAAAAACTGGACACTTCGCTGGAAAATGTGTTCCCGGACGATCCGGGCACCAGCGAACGCCTGGGTCCGGACCTTGCGGCTCAATGGAAATCGACATCGGGCAGTGGTTCCGGCGGAGCTTCCGAAGGCTTCGACATGGAGGATATGGCTGCGGCGGCAGTGACGTTGCGCGATCATGTCGGAGAGCAGGTCGCGTTTGCCTTCAACGACCCCGCAGATCGGCTGATCGCCGCCGAACTCGCCGATAGCCTTGATGAAGCCGGCTATCTGCGCGCCGAGCTTAATGAAGTGGCGGAAAGGCTTGGCACCGATCATGCCGCGATGAAACGCGTGCTGGCGACCTGTCAGTCCTTCGATCCGGTTGGCATCTTTGCGCGAGACCTTGCCGAATGTCTCTCGCTCCAGCTCGCCGTGCGCGACAGGCTGGACCCCGCAATGCAGGCGCTGGTTGCCAATCTCGACCTTTTGGCGCGCCGGGATTTCCAGGCGCTTCGGCGCATCTGCGGTGTTGACGAGGAGGACCTGCTCGACATGCTGGCCGATATCAAGGCGCTCGATCCGCGTCCTGGATTGGCGTTTTCGGGCGGCGTCAGCGATGCCATCGTTGCCGATGTCGAAGTCAGATCGGCGAGCGATGGCAGTTGGGCGGTCGAACTCAATCCCGATACCTTGCCGCGCGTCCTGGTCGACCAGGTCTATTTCGCCCAGGTTTCCAGCCACGCCAGAAGCCAGGGAGAAAAGGATTTTCTCAGCGAATGCCTTCAAAGCGCCAACTGGCTGACGCGCAGCCTCGACCAGCGAGCGAAAACCATCCTCAAGGTGACCTTAGAGATCGTTCGACAGCAGGACGCGTTTCTGGTCCATGGTGTCCGCCACTTGAGGCCCCTCAATCTCAAAACCGTGGCGGATGCCATAGGCATGCATGAATCGACCGTCAGCCGGGCAACTGCCAACAAATACATGCTGACGCCGCGCGGCGTCTTCGAGCTGCGCTATTTCTTCACGGCAGCGATTGCGGCTTCGAGCGGCGGCGAAGCGCATTCTTCTGAGGCGGTGCGCGATCGTATCAGGCAGATGGTCGATGAGGAGCGGGCGGACGATGTGCTGTCAGACGATACAATCGTTGATCTGCTCAAGTCCGATGGCGTGGATATCGCGAGGCGTACGGTCGCCAAGTACCGGGAAGGTATGAATATTCCTTCGTCAGTCCAGCGCCGTCGCGAGAAAAAGGCGATGGCCAAGGCGTCGCGCTAGTACGAGTGCCCTTTCCACAGGTCCCGGGTTTCGTTGACAAGCCGCAGTGAAGTGGCTAGAAGCCCGCCCGCATGAAGCGGGCAGGACGTCCGCACAGGGATGGCCAGTAAAGCGTGGGCAACAGGCTGTCTGTAACCGTCGCAAAGTTCGGACGTAAATTCGGCGCAAGGGGCGCCGTGCGGCTTGTACGAACGAACCACGGGTATAAACTCCGGATAGTTTGAAGCCTGGACAAGGAAGGTCAGTATTCAGATGGTACTGCGCATAGCGGGAAAACATATGGATATCGGCGATGCGTTCCGTACGCGCATCAACGACCGTGTCGGTGAAGCGATCGGAAAATATTTCGATCGTGGATTTTCAGGACAGGTCACTGTCATCAAATCGGGCTCGCGTTTTTCGGCCGATTGCATGATTCGGCTGGATTCGGGCACGTCGCTGCACGCCACCGGAGAAGCCCAGGATCCGTCCTTGGCATTCGACGCGGCCGCCGAGCGGCTTGAAACACGGCTTCGACGCTACAATCGTCGTTTGAAGTCGCACTCACCGGTGAATTCGGCAATGGATTCTACCGACATCGCCTATGCGGTCATGGAACCGCTTGCGGATGATGACGAAGACATTCCGGCAGATTTCGCTCCCACAATCGTTGCCGAATCGACCATGGCGCTTAAGACCATGTCGGTGGCCTCGGCGGTCATCGAACTCGACACCACGGGCAGCCCCGTACTGGTGTTCCGCAATGGCGGCAACGAACATCTCAACATCGTCTATCGCCGGCCGGATGGAAACATCGGCTGGATCGATCCGGCAGCGGTCAAGACCGCGTAGGGACAGGAGAGACAGCCGGCACCGCGAATGGCGGCCGGCTGCGGCAGACGAAGCAGAGGAATCTCAAGAATGGCTCTGAACGATCTTGTCGACGTTCCGGCAATCATGCCGGCGTTGAAGGCCAACTCCAAGAAGCAGCTTTTGCAGCTTTTGTCGGAGCGCGCGGCCGCCATTTCCGGCATCCCGGAACGCGACATATTCGACACGATCCTGCAGCGCGAGCGGTTGGGTTCCACCGGCGTCGGCAATGGTATCGCCATCCCGCACGGCAAGCTGGCCGGCGTGAAGCGCATTACCGGTGTTTTTGCACGCCTTGAAACGCCGGTCGATTTCGAGGCGCTCGACGATCAACCTGTCGATCTGGTGTTTCTGCTTCTGGCTCCGGAAGGGGCGGGTGCCGATCACCTGAAGGCTCTGTCGCGCATTGCGCGCGTACTGCGCGATGGCGATACGGTGGCCAAGATTCGCGGAACCCGCGACGCAGCGGCGATCCATGCGCTCTTGTCGGATACGCCGGCGTCCCACGCGGCCTGAAAAGAAGAATGAAATAACGAATCTTCCAGGGCCGCGATCAGCGGCCCTTTTCGTTGCGCCCCCGCTGGGGCGCGGCGCACTAATGGATAGCGACCGTCGTCAGGTCGTTTTCCATTGCGCCGGCCAAGGCACGATCACGCGCATCCGACAACAGGATCGGCTGGCCATTGGCCGAAAAGAGAGCCCAGAGTTCCAGACCGGGCGCGATTTCGTCGAGGCCGGGAAAGCGTCCGCGCAGGTCGTCGCTCGAGACTTTCCTGAGGTAAGCCACAGAGCCTTCGCCGAGATGGGCGAATTCACCGTTGGTCATGGCCACTTTTTCAATGCTTCTTGCAGCAGTTCTGGTCATTTCAAGCCTCCTATCCGCGAGGCGCCTTCATGGGCCGTCTCGCATGAGAGCCATCGGCAAAGATCAGTCTTTCAC
Organism: Mesorhizobium sp. FG116; assembly: GCF_057809835.1. Taxonomy (NCBI): domain Bacteria; kingdom Pseudomonadati; phylum Pseudomonadota; class Alphaproteobacteria; order Hyphomicrobiales; family Phyllobacteriaceae; genus Mesorhizobium; species Mesorhizobium sp. FG116. The sequence continues at coordinate 75,146 of NZ_JBMDKS010000022.1, read as the reverse complement.
CGATATGTTTATTTTCCGTACCAGCCTTTCAGCCTCCGGGCGGTCGAGGTCGATCGACAAAAGTCCGTTCTTCAGTTCTGCGCCAATCACCCGCATGCCGTCTGCAAGGACGAAACAACGCTGGAACTGGCGGGCGGCGATGCCGCGGTGGAGAAATTCACGTTCCGTGTCGTCGCTCTGGCGGCCGCGCACGACCAACTGGCTTTCCTCGGTGGTTACATCAAGGTCGCTTTCGGCGAAGCCTGCCACGGCAAGCGTTATCCGCAGTTTTTCCGTCGACCCGTCAGGGCCGCGCAGACGTTCGATATTGTAGGGCGGATAGCCGTCACCGGATTTCGCAAGGCGTTCCAGCGTCTTTTCCATCGCATCGAAGCCCAGAAGAAGCGGGCTGGAAAAGGGCGTCATTCGAGTCATCGCATTCCTGTCCTCTTTAGAGCGACATCACCCGGAAAAACCCTGTTGGCATTCTTCCGATTGTTGTTGATATGGTCCGCCAAGACGGCAAATTCAAGCGACCAGACTTCCGCTGCACAAGGAATTGAAATGTCGGATAAACGCAGGATCATCATCGATACCGACCCCGGTCAGGACGACGCTGTCGCTATTCTCCTGGCGCTGGGCAGCCCGGAACTGGAAGTCGTCGGTATTACCGCTGTCGCCGGCAATGTGCCGCTGAAGCTGACCGAGAAGAATGCCCGCAAAATCTGCGAACTTGCAGGCCGCCCCGACATCAAGGTCTATGCTGGTGCCATCCGCCCGCTGATGCGCAACCTCGTCACCGCCGAGGAGGTGCACGGCAAGACTGGGCTTAACGGGCCGGAATTGCCGGAACCCAAGATGAAGCTGCAAGATGAACATGCGGTCGATTTCATCGTCCGCGCGCTGATGGAGGAAGAGAGCGGCAGCATCACGCTTTGCCCGCTGGGGCCGCTTACCAACATCGCCCTGGCGCTTATCCGCGAACCGAAAATCGCACCGCGCATCAAGGAAATCGTCTTGATGGGGGGCGGGTTCTTTGAAGGGGGCAACGTTACCCCGGCTGCGGAATTCAACATCTACGTAGATCCACATGCTGCCGATGTCGTCCTGCGGTCCGGTGTGCCGATCGTGATGATGCCGCTCGACGTTACCCACAAGGCGCTGACTTCGGCCAGGCGTATCGCGGCCGTTCGTGCGCTCGGCAATCGGGTCGGCGAAGCGACCGCTCAAATGCTGGAATTCTTCGAGCGGTTTGATGAGGAGAAATACGGAACCGATGGCGGCCCGCTGCACGACCCCTGCGTCATTGCCTATCTTTTGAAGCCCGCCCTGTTCAAAGGTCGCTCCTGCAACGTGACGGTGGAAACCGCATCGGAACTCACGATAGGCATGACCGTCATCGACTGGTGGGGTGTCACCAAGCGCCAGAAGAACGCTTTGGTGATGCGCGACATCGATTCGGACGGCTTTTTTGCGCTGCTGACGGAAAGGCTGGGCCGGCTGTAGGTTCAGGCTGGCCGCGCACCTGATTGCCATGGCATGGCTGCCTCGTATGCGGCTGCAGCCTTGAGCACTTCCAGGTCGCCGCGCGGGCGCCCGATCAACTGAATGCCCATCGACCTGCCTCGTTCGTCGAATCCCACCGGGATATTGACAGCGGGGCAGCCGCCAAGCGTGGCAAAGGCCGAAACCTGCATCCAGCGATGGTAGCTGTCCATTGGCCGCCCCGCCACCTCGCGTGGCCAATGCAGCGTCACGTCGAACGGAAATACCTGAGCAGTTGGCAGCGCCAGAAGGTCAAACCGTTCGAACAGTGCGAGTAGCGTCCTGTACCAAGCCGAGCGCGTGAGCGAAGCGGCGTAGATTTGCGGAGCCGTAAGGACACGCGCGCCTTCGGCTTCCCATATCGCTTCCGGCTTCAGCAGGCGCCGCTTGGCTGGATCGTCATAGAGAACGTTCAGCGCCGCGCCACTTGAAGCCTGACGCAGCGTGACGAATGCCTGCCATAGCGCTTCGAAATCGAAGTCGGGCAGCAGCGGTTCGGTCGAAAAGCCCGGAAAACGGATCAGCGCTGCTTCGCACAGGTCGAGGATGCCAGGTTCTATAGGCAAATGCCCGCCAAGGTCGCCCAGCCAGCCGATATGGTCACCTGTCGCCGGCTCCTCCAGGCCATCGAGAAAAGACGCCGGCTTGTCGTAGGAAAGCGGCGCTTGCGCATCATAGCCGCACTGCACCTCGAGCAGCATCGCAAGGTCGCGGACAGTGCGGCCCATCGGCCCTTCTATGCCCATCTGGGCGTGGAAAATCTCCGGATTGGGGCCGGCCGGAACCAGACCCTGCGACGGGCGAAAGCCGAATATGTTGTTGTAGGCGGCGGGATTGCGGAGCGAGCCGCCGAAGTCGCTGCCATCGGCCAAGGGCAGCATGTCGAGCGCGAGCGCGACCGCTGCACCACCGCTTGAGCCGCCTGCCGTCAGGGCTGGATCGAACGCATTCAATGTCGGACCGAACACCGGATTGTAGGTGTTTGAGCCGAGGCCGAACTCGGGCACGTTGGTCTTGCCGACAATAATCGCGCCGGCCTTGCGTATGCGCTCGACGAAGATTTCGTCCTCGTCCGGCACGAAATCGGCGAAGATCGGCGAACCGAAAGTGGTCCGCAGCCCTTTGGTTAGCGCAAGATCCTTGATCGCGATCGGCAGGCCAAACAGAGGTCCGGCTTCACCACCACTTGCCAGATGGCGGTCGGCGGCGTCTGCTTCGCGCAGGATCTCTGCACGCTCGCGTAGCGAGACGACGGCGTTCACATATGGATTGACCACTTCGATACGATCGAGGAACGTGGTCACCACCTCGCGCACAGAGAGGTCGCGTTGCCTTATCGCTGCTGCGAGCTCGGTTGCAGGCTGGCGACAAATTGAACTGGCTGGCCCTATGGGGTGTTTTGTCGGTGGAGTTTGAATGCTCATGCTAGCGATTGAAAGCCTTGTCCACTTCGGAGGCAAGCGGGATCGACGGCTGTGCGCCTGGCTTCAGACAAGCCAGCGAACCCGCCGCCGCCGCGCGCGCCAGCGCTTGCTCCAGTGGCAATCCGGCGCCGAGAGCGGCACCGAAATAACCACAAAACGTATCGCCGGCACCAACCGTGTCCACCGGCTTGATCTTGAGCGCCGGCACTTGATGGAAACTTTCCGGCGTCGCGGCCAGCACGCCGTCGCCACCCAGCGTCACCACAACCGCATGACCAGTCTTGGCAGCAAAGGCGCGCATGCGCTCAGTGCGGTCGCCGCCGTCCAGCTTCAACAAGGCGCAGTTCAGGTCGAACTCGGTCTCGTTGGCGACGACGTAGTCGGCCTTGGCCAGATAGGCCGCCGCCTCGTCGCGATAGGGAGCTGTGTTCAGCACTGTGACGGCACCAGCTTCATGGGCGGCGTCCAGCGCAGCATCGACGGTGTTCAGTGGGATCTCGTGCTGCAGAAGCACGATGTCGCCATTGCCAAGCCTTGCTTTGACCAGATCACCCGGCACAACGGCTGCATTGGCGCCGGCCACCACTGCGATCATGTTCTCGCCGTCACCACCGACGAGAATAAGGGCCGTTCCGGTGGATGCGGAGCTTTCGGTGACGCCGGTCAGGTCGACGTTGCCGCTTTGCAATAGGGCAAGCGCTTCGGCGGCGAAACTGTCCTTGCCGACCGCTCCAATCATGCGCACGGAAGAGCCCGCGCGCGCTGCTGCCAGCGCCTGATTGGCACCCTTGCCTCCGGGGGCGGTGGCGAAGCTGGTTCCCTGCAGCGTCTCGCCGGCAGCCGGCAGGCGCTCGAGATTGGCGATCAGGTCGAGGTTGATCGAGCCGATGACGATGATCATGGACGAGAAAGCCTCCGGGTGTTTCCCGAAGGCTTATCGCGTAGCAAGCGGATTGGAAATATGGCGCGTGAGAAGCGGCGGCAAATCAACCGGTGGTAAGCTGCCCTGCTTCCCATCCAAGGATGGCGCGCTTGCGGGTCAGACCCCAGTGGTAGCCGGTCAAGGCACCCGACTTGGCCAGAGCCCGATGGCAGGGCACCACAAAGGAAATCGGATTGGCTCCGCAGGCCGCGCCAACAGCGCGCGAGGCTTTCGGTTCGCCGATATCGGCCGCAAGCGATGAATAGGTGCGCGCGCGCCCCAGCGGAATGCGCAGCAGCGCTTCCCACACACGTACCTGAAAGTCGGTGCCGATCATGACCACGCGCAATGGCTGGTCGGCGCGCCAGCGGGAAGGGTCGAAAATGCGTGCCGCATAGGGCTGCGTTGCACCCATGTCCTCGACATAATTGGCGTTCGGCCAGCGGCCAGACATATCCGCGAAGGCAGCCTGTTCTCCGCCCGGATCGTTGAACGAGAGGCCAGCCAGGCCACGGTCGGTGACCATGATCAGCGCAATGCCGAAGGGCGAGATGTGGTAGCCGTAGCGGATGGTCAGCCCCGCACCGCGTGTCTTGTAATCGCCGGGCGACATCGCCTCGTGCGTCACGAACAGGTCATGCAACCGTCCCGGACCCGACATGCCGACCTCAAGCGAGGCCTCCAGCAATGGCAGACCGTTGTCGAGCAATTTGCGGGCATGGTCGAGCGTCACCGCCTGCAGGAAGGCCTTGGGCGACAGGCCGGCCCAGCGCGTAAACAGCTTCTGCAAGCCATTGGGCGTTTCGCCAACTTCCTCGGCCAGCACCTCAAGCGAGGGCTGGTCGCGATAGTCGAGGCTGATCTTTTCAATCGCCTTGCGCACGACCTCATAGTCGCTACCGGACGGCGTGATGTCTTTTTCCAGGATAGCGGATGGCTTCATCTGTGTCTGGGCGTTCATGGACTGTCTCCTTGAGCGCCAATATCGGTGGGATGACGTTCTTTCTCCACCCGATTCCTGCACGAAAGCGGATTATTCAGCGCATTTTCGCGGTGGCCAGCGCGCGCGAAAATGCGGTTGCGAAACTTTCGCGGTCGTCCGGGTTGAGAAAGCCGCCGATCGACACGCTTTTGTCACGCGCTTCGACGGCCATGCGGGTAATGCCGATTTCGGAATGGCGCACCACCGAAAAGCGCGTCCAGAACGGATTGAAGCGATGCGCTTCCGATTTGCCGGAGGGCGCGACCTTGCGGATATCGAGCGCGGTGCGCGAGACCGAAACTTCTTCGCGAGCGCGGGCGGCGCGATAGTTCAGGCGAAAAGCGACATAGACGGCAATCACGTCCAGTCCGAAGAAGCCGAATACCGGCCACGCGCCTTGCGCCAGGAAGAATATGCCCGTCACTGCCCAGCCAGCCAGCAGCGCGCCAATCAGGATCATGAAACCGGTGCGGTCAAGCGATCTGTGCGGCGTCAGAAGCGCCTTGAAAAAGGGTTCGTCAGCGGCGAAGTCGGCATTTGTCTCGATCATTCAGCGATACTATAGGAAGGGCATGACCAAGCCCAAGCTAAAAGATCAGCCTGCAACCAAAGGTGAGTTGAAGCCCAAGACGAAAGTGCCTTCAGCACCCACGTCCCGCGCCCGAGCTGCCCGTTCGAAATCGCTCTACAGCGCTGCCGAAGTTCACGAGATTTTCCGGCGCTTTTCAGCCCAACGGCCCGAGCCGAAAGGCGAATTGGAGCATGTAAACGCCTTTACGCTGCTGGTGGCGGTAGTGCTGTCGGCACAGGCGACTGACGTTGGCGTCAACAAGGCGACGCGCGCCTTGTTCAAGGTCGCGGATACGCCCGAAAAGATGCTGGCGCTTGGCGAGGCCAAGGTCGGCGAATATATCCGCACCATCGGCCTGTGGCGCAACAAGGCTAAGAACGTGATTGCCCTGTCCGAGGCGCTCATTCGCGATCATGGAAGCGTGGTGCCGGATGACCGCGACGAGTTGGTCAAGCTGCCGGGGGTTGGGCGCAAGACCGCAAATGTCGTTCTCAACATGGCTTTCGGTCAGCACACGATGGCGGTCGACACCCACATATTGCGCATCGGCAACAGGCTTGGTCTTGCACCGGGCAAGACGCCCGAACAGGTCGAACGCGGGTTGGTCAAGATGATCCCTGATGAATACATGCGCCATGCCCACCACTGGCTGATCCTGCACGGGCGCTATGTCTGCAAGGCGCGCAAGCCGGATTGCACGTCCTGTGTCATTGCCGACATCTGCAAAGCTGCGGAAAAGACCACCAGCATACCGGCACCGCTCGTCGCGCTGGAGCCAGTGGCAGCCACCGCCCTATAGGCCGTAGCCGCGCGCCATCGCCGCTGCGAAGACCGGGATCAGCAAGAAGACGATTGCCTGCGCCAGAATTGCCTTTCTGACGGACGCGAGTTCATCGTCCGGAACCTTGAAGGCCGCATTGGCAGCGATCTGGCGATTCCAGGCGATGATGCGCATGGTTGGCTTAATGGACAGGATTCCCACAACGGCAAAGGCCGCGATCTTTGCCCAGAACACCCAGTTGTAGACGTAGAACTCCCAGCCCTTGAGGCCATAGAGAACACGCGCCAGGCCGGCGATGATGACCAGCATTGCGAGCATGCCGTAGTGGCGGTCGACGCGCCCAAGCCGACGCAGGGTCGAGGCGTCCAACGTGTTGCGTATGAGAACGAATTCCGCCGCGATGATGCCTGCCAGCGAAAACACGAGGAGATGGTGCAGGATGGCGAGTATGAGGTCGGTAGTGTCCATGGCTAGCTCCGGCTTGGCTTGGATGCGGGACGGAAGTTAGCAGCCGTTCGTGAAAATCCCATATGGGAAAAACCACCGTTCGACGTTGACGCTGCCTGCTGGCAGCCTACCTCATCCCAAATGAGCGGATTGAAGCGGCCCCTCAACGCCATGCCCGATGACGTGCGTGCGCTACTTGATGCGCGCGGACTGGCGCAAGCCTATGGCGCGCGTCCAGCCTATCAACGCAACGACTATCTCGGCTGGATCGCCCGCGCCAAGCATGCTGAAACGCGCCGGAAACGCGTCGACCAGATGCTGGACGAACTACAGCGTGGCGGCGTCTACATGAACATGGTCTGGCGCGGCTGAACGCTCTGCCTTCTTCAATGCTGGAGTATGAACCCGATGACGCACGCGCGTACCAGCGCTCCGGTCCTTGAAACGGAGCGGACGATCCTGCGATCCCACAAGCTGGAAGATTTCGACGCATATTGCGCCATGGGAACCGAGCCTGCCGTTTTCCGCTTCATCGGCGGCAGGGCGCGCACCCGCGAGGAAAGCTGGCAGCGGCTGCTCAGGCATGGCGGCATGTGGTCGCTGATCGGCTACGGGTTCTGGGCCATCGAGGAAAAGGCCAGCGGCCGTTTCATCGGAGAGGCCGGGTTTCACGATCTGAAGCGGGACATGGTGCCTTCGATCGAGGGCGTACCCGAGGCAGGCTGGGGCTTTGTCGCCGACGTCCACGGCAAAGGAATTGCCACCGAGGTGGTCAATCGGTTTCTTGCATGGGGTGACGAGGTTTTCGGTTCGGCGCGAACCGTCTGCATCATCGATCCGGAGAACACTGCATCGCTGAATGTCGCGCAAAAATGCGGCTACCGGGAGGTGCTTCGCACGCTCTACAACGAGCATGACACGATCCTGCTGGAAAGGACTGGCCTCGGCTGAGCTTACGCCCCCGCTAGCCTTGTTCTCGCCTGTTGGGCAGCCTGCTCGAGGTCCTGGGCGTCGTTGCCGAAAGCGCGTGTTGCCTGTGCTGCCGCCTCAAGCAGAGGAGGCGTCATGCGGCGCAGGAATGTCTCGTCAACGCGGGAACGAGGCCCGGCCAGCGTCATCGCCCCCAACAATGCGCGGCCCGGACCGAACACCGGGGCCGAGATGCCGGAAGTCTCAGGGTCACGGTCGCCGATTGAGAGGCAGCAATAAGCGGAGCGGATTTTGTCGCACTCCGCACCTTTTTCACCTGAAAAGGCCGATAGCACCCGACCGCCTGAACCGATGCCGAGCGGCAGGATATCACCTTCGCGCACCGTGTAGCGGATGGGATGCTTGGATTCGATCCGATACAGACACGTTCTGAAATTGCCCGCGCGAACGTAGAAAGCGACGCTTTCCCAACTCAGTTCGGCGAGGTCGCGCATGACCGGCAGCAGGATTTCCGCCGTCACTACGGAACGTTGATAAAGTGTCCCGAGGCGGAATGCCGCATGGCCGACACGGTAACGGCCATCCTCGGATCGCTCCAGCAATTGCCCACGCAGAAGTGATCCGCATATGCGCAGGATCGTGCTTTTATACAGGCCTGTGCGACCGGCAATTTCAGCTAGGCTGAGCGATGGGTCGGAAGCCGTGAATGCGCCAAGGATTGCGATGGCGCGATCCAACGCCGCCACGCCGTCGCCAGCCGGCCTGTCCTGCCCGTTGGATGTGCGGCGTGTGGCCACGGCCTTTCCTCGTTTTCATATAGTTTTCCTGTAAATATGCGTTCTGTCTAGCAGAATGATGTTCCGCTTGACAGAACATGGGGAGGATTGCACATTTTTTGACGACGAGCCCTATCGCGGGTTACGTTTCGCAGGCGCCAGGAGGAGGCGCCACAGACTGGAGGAACCTCATGTTGAATAGACGCCGATTCCTGGCGGGCACCGCTATGGCTGGTGTAGCCGGGCTGGTAGCATCGCATACCACGCTCGCACTTGCGCAGGATGCACCGCAGCTTTCAATCTTCGTGCCTGCCGCGCCCGGCGGCGGCTGGGACCAGACGGCCCGCACGATGGATCAGGTCATGCGCAAGGAAAACCTGATTTCGGGCTCGCAGATCACCAATGTGGGCGGTGCCGGTGGCGCCGTCGGCCTGCCGCAGTTCGTCAGCCAATGGGCCGGCAAGGGCAATTCGCTGATGGTGGCGGGCATGGTCATGGTCGGCGCTTTGCTGACCAACAAGTCGCCCGTCACGCTGGATCAGGTAACCCCGATTGCCCGCTTGACCGGCGAGTTCGAGGCGATCGTCGTCCCGGCCGCATCGCCGTTCAAGACGGTGCAGGACTTCGCAGCCGCCCTTAAAGCCGACCCGACCAAGGTCCCTGTCGCCGGCGGTTCCGCTGGTGGTTCAGACCACATCCTGTTCGGCCTCATCGCCAAGACCGTCGGCGTGCCGGCCACCAGCCTTTCCTACGTGCCGTTCGCGGGCGGCGGCGAGGCACTGGCGGCGTTGCTCGGCAACCAGGTTGCAGCCGGTATCTCCGGCTATGGCGAATTTGCCGAGCAGGTGAAGGCTGGAACGCTGCGGCTTCTCGCCGTGTCGTCCGGCGAGCGCCAGGAAGGCATTGATGCGCCGACGCTGAAAGAGTCCGGCATCGACGTCGAGCTGTTCAACTGGCGCGGCGTGTTTGCGCCTCCCGGCATTTCGGACGACGACAAGGCCGCCATGATCGCACTGGTCTCGAAGATGGCGGGTTCGGCTGCGTGGGCCGAAGAGTGCAAGAATCGCAACTGGTCGTCGATCCTGCTCACCGGCGACGATTACGTGAAGTTCGTCAACGAAGACAGGACGCGCATCGAGGCGATCCTGAAGGATCTTGGCCTCGCATAGGATATCGCCGGGGCGGCCCAAGGGTCGCCCCGTTTCCTCTTTTCCAATCGCCTGACGATGCGGTCGTCTGGATTCTTTAGTCCTGCGTCAGACAAGCCGCCAAGCTGCGGTGGTCACGGGAGGTGATAATGACGAACGGTGAACAGCCTGCCGTGCAACCACGCCTTGCGGTCCCCGAATTCCTGATTGGCCTTGGCATGCTGGCGGCGTCGGGAGCGGCGCTTTGGCAAACCTTCGCGATCCCGATCTCCCCGCTCTACTCGAAAGTCGGGCCAACCGTATTTCCCTACATCACCACCTTTGGCATGACGTTGCTTTCCGTGCTGCTGATCGTGAAAGCGGTCCGTGGCGGTTGGCAGCCCGAGGAAGAGAAAGAAACGCCGACCGACTGGAAGGCTATGGGCTTCGTCGTCGCCGGTCTGGTCGCCAATCTCGTGCTGATCCAGCCGCTCGGGTTCACCGTGGCATCGGTCGCCATGTATGTGCTGGTCTGCTACGGCTTTGGCAGCCGCAATCCGTTGCGGGATGCGCTGATCGGGCTGGTTCTGGCGCTTGCCGCCTATTTCGGCTTCGCCAAGGCGCTTGGCGTGAATATCGGCGCCGGCTTCATCGAAAACCTGCTGGGAGCCTGACATATGGACACTCTCAGCCAACTGGCACACGGCTTTTCGGTCGCCTTCACACCCGTCAATCTGCTTTGGTGCCTGCTTGGAACGACGCTCGGCACGGCCATCGGCGTGCTGCCGGGTCTCGGGCCGGCGCTCACCATCGCGCTGTTGTTGCCGATCACCTACCAGGTAGCGCCGGAAGCATCGTTCATCCTGTTTGCCGGCATCTATTACGGTGCCATGTATGGTGGCTCGACCACCTCGATCCTGCTCAACACGCCGGGTGAAAGCGCAACCATCGTCACCGCGCTGGAGGGCAACAAGATGGCCCGCTCCGGGCGTGGCGGGGCGGCGCTTGCCACATCCGCCATCGGTTCGTTCGTGGCCGGCACCATCGGTACGCTGGGCGTTGCGTTCCTGGCGCCGGTTGTCGTCGGCATCGCGCTGGCCTTCGGTCCGGCTGAATATTTTTCACTGATGGTGCTAGCGTTCATAACGGTTTCCGCCGTGCTGGGCTCCTCGGCAGTGCGTGGCCTTACCAGCCTCTTCATCGGGTTCGTCATCGGACTGATCGGCGTCGATCTCCAGACTGGGCAACCGCGCTTCACATTCGGTTCGACCGAATTGCTTGACGGCATCGATGTCATCATTGGCGCGGTTGGCTTGTTCGCGGTCGGCGAAACGCTTTACGTCGCCTCGCGCCGCTATGCCGGCAAGGACGAAATCGTGCCGCTGCGTGGCTCACTCTACATGACCGCGCAGGAATGGGGACGTTCATGGAAGGCGTGGATCAGGGGTGCTCTCATCGGCTTCCCCATTGGCGCGATGCCGGCAGGCGGCGCTGAAATCCCGACCTTCCTTTCCTATGCGCTCGAAAAGAAGCTTTCCAAGCACAAGGAAGAGTTCGGCACGGTCGGCGCCATCGAAGGCGTGGCTGGTCCGGAAGCTGCCAACAACGCTTCGGCGGCGGGCGTCCTGGTACCCATGCTGACGCTTGGCCTGCCGACATCGGCGACCGCCGCGATCATGCTCTCCGCCTTCCAGAGCTACGGCATCAATCCCGGACCTTTGCTTTTGACGACACAGGGCAACCTTGTCTGGGGTCTGATCGCCAGCCTTTTCATTGCCAACGTCATCCTCGTCATTCTGAACCTGCCGTTGATCGGCCTGTGGGTGCGCCTGCTGAAGATTCCCGCGCCGCAGATGTATGCCGGCATCCTGGTGTTCGCTACCGTTGGCACGTACGGCATTTCACGGTCAGTCACCGACCTCGTCGTACTCTATCTGCTCGGCGCGGCCGGATTCCTGATGCGCCGTTTCGATTTCCCCACCGCGCCAGTCATCATTGGCATGATCCTGGGGCCTTTGGCGGAAGCGCAGTTCCGCCGCGCCATGACCATCTCGAACGGCGACTGGACGGTGTTCTTCACCCATCCACTATCGCTGTTCCTGCTTACGCTTGCGGCGCTCGGCATGTTCGGGCCGATGATCTGGTCTTACTACGACCGCAAGCGCTTGCGTGGACCAGAACATGTTCCCGGCGACGCCTGAGCGGTAAGCGGACGTGACAGACCTGCTTACCGGAATCCGGGTTCTCGACCTCACCAATGTGTTGGCCGGGCCCTATTGCGCCTATCAGCTGGCGTTGCTCGGAGCCGACGTCATAAAGGTCGAGGCCCCATCGGGGGGTGATCTGGCAAGGCAGCTCGGTGCTTCCGCCAAGCTCAACGAAGCCGGGATGGGGGCATCTTTTCTCGCGCAGAACGCAGGCAAGCGCTCGGTCGTGCTTGATCTCAAGGACGCTGGCGACCGGGAGCGGTTTCTCGATCTCGTCGCAACGGCAGATGCATTGGTCGAGAATTTCCGGCCCGGCGTCATGGCGCGACTTGGCCTAGGCTACGGAGCCTTGAAAGAGGTACGGCCAAGTCTCGTCTATTGTGCGATTTCGGGTTTCGGACAAACCGGTCCGATGCGCGACAATCCGGCCTACGACCAGATCATCCAAGGTCTGTCCGGCATCATGAGCATCACCGGCACGCCCGAAACCGCACCTCTTCGCGTCGGCTATCCAGTGGCCGACACCTTGGGCGGGCTGGTCGGCGCGTTTTCGATCGCTGCGGCATTGGTTCGGCAAAAGGCGAGCGGGCAGGGCGCTTTCCTCGACGTGTCGATGCTGGAGTGTACCCTGTCAGCCTTGGGCTGGCCGGTGTCCAACTATCTCACAGCTGGCGTCGATCCGCGCCCCATGGGCAACGACAACATGACCGCCGCACCCTCCGGAACATTTCGCACGGCCGATGGACTGCTCAATATCGCGGCGAACAAGCAGGAGCAGTTCGTGGCGCTGTGCCAGCTCATCGGAGTGCCGGAATTGGCGCTCGATCATCGGTTTTCGGAGCGCGAGGCGCGCAAACGCAACCGTAGCGCGCTGACGGTGCTGATCGAAGCTGCACTTGCCGCTGAGCCAGCCGCGGTTTGGGAAGAGCGGATGAACCGGGCCGGCATTCCCGCCGGCAGGGTGCTGACAATTCCGCAGGTGCTTACCGAAGCGCAAGTGGTGGAGCGCAAGCTGACAACCCGTTTTGAAGCGGTTCCGGGTGTCGAAGGCCCGTTGACCGTTGTTCGCGGCGGCGTTCTCGTCGATGGAGAAGCCCCATCGCCTATCGTGCCGCCACCGGCGCTCGGCCAGCACATGGACGAGGTTTTCTCTAACCTGCCCAAGCGCGCCAAGGTGCGGGCGTGAGCGAGCGGGACAAAGGCGAGGGCCAGGCACGCGGTGAGCAATGGTGGGAAACCTCCATCATCGAGATGATGCCCGGCATCATCCGACTGCGCGGCTACGAGATCCAGGATCTCATCGGGCGTGTCAGTTTTCCGGCAACGATCTGGCTGATGCTGCGTGGCGAACTGCCAGGCGACCAACAGGCGGAACTTCTGGGCATTGCGCTGGCCGCAGCAGTGGACCACGGGCCGCAGGCCCCTTCGATTGCGATTGCCCGCATGGCGGCAACCTGCGGCGTCGGCATCAACAGCGCCATGGCGTCGGCCATCAATGTCCTCGGCGATGTGCATGGTGGAGCCGGTGAGCAGGCGCTTTCGTTCTACGGCGATATCGCCGCGGCCATGGATGAAGGCACGGCAATCGAACAAGCCGTTGCTTTCAGACTGGACAAGTTTTTTGCAGAAGAGCGCGGCTATGTGCCGGGCTTTGGCCATCGTTTCCACCCGGTCGATCCGCGTGCCCCGCGCCTTTTGGAAATCACGCGGGATTTTGCGGCTCGTGGCGTGATCGGTGGGCGCTTTGCCGCCATCGCGGAAATGATCGAAGCGGAAATCGCGCGCAGGAAAGGTAGGAAAATTCCGCTCAATATCGATGGCGCCACCGCGGTCATCTATGGCGAGCTCGGGTTTCCCCCGCCGCTCACGCGCGGCCTGTTCGTGCTGTCGCGTTCTGTCGGCATCCTTGCGCATGCATGGGAGCAATCGCAACGCGGCGAGCGCAACAAGGGGCCGCTGCCGCGCGAATGGCTATGGGCCTATACCGGCCCGTCGAAACGTGAATTACCCGATAAAGATTCGGGCAACTAGCGTTACTCTTCCGCAGGTATCGTCAGCGTCTTCAGCAGGCTGGACAGTTCCGGCTCATCGATCAGGGTGGCCGCCTGCGCAGGAGATAGCCATGCGCGCTGGCGCTTTGCCGTTTCCTTCCACTTCGGCAACTCGTCTTCGACCTTGAGCAGATAGACGGTGACGTCCACGCGCACGAAGCCTGCCGAAAGCCGCTTCCAGTATGAATAAGCGCCGGCTGGAGCCTTGAGCGTCTTGCCGGCCACGCCGGCTTCTTCCTCCGCCTCGATCGTCGCCGCCTTACGCCCGCTCTTGCCCTTCATCGGCCAGCCCTTGGGCACGACAAAACGTTTGGTTTCGCGCGACGTAACCAGCATCACCTCGATCTCGCCGGTCTCGCCGACGCGGAAGGGAATAGCAGCGACCTGCCGAACCCTTTCGCCCTTCTTGGCCTTGCGGATGGCCTTCTTCTTCGGTGTCGGCATGTGACTATCTCGTTCGTCGCCCATATAGACCAATCGCTGGTCGCCAGAATGACGCTCGCGCACCGATTCTGTTGCTACAAGATAGACGGCTAATGATTTCAGGCAAACCGCGCTAGCGGCATTTCTTCACATATGTGTTGCCGAAAACTTCGGTTCTGCAGTTGGAGCCGATCGTTGGTACGCTCGGACGTTGCACTTGCAGCGGTACGACCTGCTGCCTGTCCTGCTGACGAAATTGCTCCTGCTGCTGCTGGAATTGCTGCCGCTGCAATTGGTTTTGCAGCACCATGAGTTCGGTTGCCCGATCCTGGGCCGCGGAGAGGCCGGGGTTAATGGAAGCCAGAGGCTCTGCCGCCTGCGAAAATGCCGGCACTACGGAAAGTAGTCCCAGACTTGCGTAAAGAACGATCATCAGTTTTCCAGTTCGTGGCATGGCGGATTCAACCTACTATGCCCAAACATATAGGGTGTGATTGCGAAAAGTGGAATCCGGTATTCGAAATGCCTGTCCGGAAAACGGGTTGGGATCGGTTGTCTCGCTTTGATGGATGGTATGCCAGAAAAGGAAAGGCCGCCTTGCGGCGGCCTTTCCTTACCCTCGTTGCCTCCTGGGCAACGTGAATGAACTGATTAACGGCAGCTGTCGGTGTCGCCAACGCAGGTGGCGATTTCGCCGAACTTGGTGTTCAAAGCGGAGCCGAGCATGCCGGCGCCGACGATGATCGCCAGAGCGATCAGAGCTGCGATGAGGCCGTATTCGATAGCCGTGGCGCCCGACTCGTCCTTGACGAAACGCGAAAGAAGCTTGGTCATGAGAGTATTCCTTTTGCCCAGGTTGTGACTTCCGTAAAACGGTCTCTTGTCGAACCGTGGCCTAACCTTGCAGGGAACCAATTTCGGTTGCGTTAAAGGGAATGGTAAACGAAATGTAGTGCCGGCGCGTGCTTAACAAATGCCGAACTGATTTGTCGTTTTTCTATCCATTTCTTCAGTAGCGCGGCATTCTGCTCTTCAATTTGAAGGGCGTTTGAAGCCTGGGGAAGGGTTAAGGCGTGTTGCGATCTTTCAGATACGCCAAACACTCATAGCTTGTTCGATTTTTTGAATGTCTTGTCCGAATCCGAAATCGAATTCGGGACCGATACACTGGGAAGAAGCTGATTGGCTGTGGGGCGCGGACTGGCGCGCGCACCAGTGACCTTATGCCGTAGCTAGTGCGCCTGTTTGACCACGCATTGCCGCCCTCGTGCAGAAGATGGAGAATGCGAGAACGGCTAGGCCTGCTGGAATATCGCAGAGGTGATGGCCGCCATGCACCAGTACTGCCGGCAACACAAACACATTGATCGTCAGATAGACAGGAAACAGCCATCGCACGTTACGTGCATAGTAGGAGGCCACGAACGCGAGCACGATATGAAACGACGGGAATGCGATAAGCCCGCGAAACTCGTCCGGACTTAGATACGGTGCTCCATTTCGTAGCAAATCCAGTATTGCCAAACCGTAGTTGGGATCGACAATCGGACGAACCGCCAGCAGCACGTCCTGGGGTACCGTCTGATAGGCCTTCGCTCCTGCGCTGGGGAAAAGGCCCCAGAACATCACGGCGATCGTGCCGGCTATGACGACGGTGATCATCAGGCCATGCAAGTCGTCAAGGCGGGAACCAAGGCTCAGTACCACAAGCAGCAACGCAATCTGCGGCAGAGTGACGACATAGGAAAGGCGCATAAGTTCGTTAAACCACGGATGATGAGCCGCCCATCCGAGCATTCCCGGCCAGTCGTAACCCAAGGCTGCATCGATCTGGAAGAGCCAATGATCGATTGTTGGTCGTGGATTCGGCGTCAATAGATAATTGAACAGCGACATTGCCGCTGTGAAAGCGATGAATAGACCGGCGCTTGTCGCCATGGCCCCGATCTGCTCGCTTCTACCAGATCTCCGGTAGAAGAAGCCGAGCAGCAAAAGCCCGGATATAAGCAAGGCTAGCGAACCGTAAGCGGCAAGATCGACCCGTGAACCGCGTGCGAGGATCAGGATTACGTTTGCCACTGCTGCCGCAACAGTCACCCTGAGGACGAAAGCTTCTGCAGGAAAGAGATGTGTCGCTGCTCTTTTCATGGTCCCTGCTTTGCACAAGAAACTCAAGAATTCGCTAATCGGCGTGGCGTAGAAGCCCGTGGCGCGGCCCTTCAATTTCTCGTTTGAACGATTGCACCGAGGCGTCGTCCGCCATATCTGTCTATCCGAAACAGACATTGGAAAGATCTGGATGTTTCGCTTTGTGTTCCGTTTGGCTGCGATGATTTCGCTGTCGGTTGCCGTTATCATGGCGGTGCTTGACGCAACGCGCACCGTTGCTGCCTCGCAATTGGTCCTGACGCCGCTCAAGACGAGCTGGAATGCCGTATCGCCTCAGACAATGAGCACGGCGGAAATATTCGTGCGCGAAAAAATGGCGCCGGTTCTGTGGGACGCTGGCGCCAACTGGCTGCTCAGCCTGCCCGGCTGCGTGGTTTTCGCCGGCCTTGCGCTTGCATTCTACGCTGTTGGCTACAGGCGCGAGCGGACCACAAGACGGTACGCCGCGACCTGACATCTTTCCGGTGCCTTGGCGCAATGAAAGGAAGACGAGTTGTTTTTTCTCAGTGATATCCTGAACAAGAAAATTACCTTGCCGAAAGCCGGCGAGGCTCTCCCCGGCCGCGACAAGGCTATTCCCACAGCGGCCAAGCATTATGTGTCCAGGCATCCGCTCAAGGGACCGTATCCGGAAGGGCTGGAGATGGCCATGTTCGGCATGGGCTGCTTCTGGGGTGCCGAGCGGCTGTTCTGGCAAACGGAAGGCGTGTGGGTAACCGCGGCCGGCTATGCCGGTGGCCTCACGCCCAACCCTACCTATCAGGAAACCTGCACGGGCCTGACTGGCCACGCCGAGGTGGTGCTTGTGGTATTCGACCCGAAGGTCGTTTCCTACGGCGCATTGCTCAAGCTGTTCTGGGAAAGCCACGACCCGACGCAAGGCATGCGCCAAGGCAACGATGTCGGCACCACTTACCGCTCGGTGATCTATACCTATGGCGAAGCCCAGTACCAGGCGGCGATTGCATCGCGCGATGCCTACGAAGCCTCCTTGCGCAACGCTGGCCGCAGCAAGATAAGCACGGAGGTTTCACCCGCGCCCGAGTTCTATTTTGCCGAGGAAGAACACCAGCAATATCTGGCCAAGAATCCGAACGGCTATTGCGGCCTTCAGGGAACGGGCGTGCCGTGCCCGATTCCGGTTGCTGCTTCGGCCTGATGTGGTGGAGGTAACACCAGGTCGCGCCATCGCGGTTTGGTGATTGCGATTTTCCAAAAGGTCAAAAATTCCGGATGAATTTTGTTTCGGGCCATGCCAGATTGGTCTTGGCGGGAGCCGAGGTTTCCGCCCAATCTGCGCGCCGGTGCTGAAAGTGACCGGCGCGCTGCACTACAACGGAAAAACAACCGACAGGGTGTGGACCACATGAAACGTATCGTCCTCGGCCTTCTGGCCGCTACAGCCATGATTTTCCCGGCTTTCGCCGCGGACATCCAGCCGGCTCTGCTGTACGATCTCGGCGGAAAGTTCGACAAATCCTTCAACGAGGCTGCCTATAACGGAGCCGAGAAGTTCAAGACCGAAACCGGCATTGCCTATGTCGAGTTCGAGGTTTCAAACGCCTCGCAGCGCGAGCAGGCGCTGCGCCGCTTTGCCGAAGACGGCCGGAGCCCGATCGTCATGGCAGGCTTCTCCTGGGTCGATTCCCTGAAGAAGGTTGCCGCCGAATATCCTGAACTCAAATTTGCGATCATCGATGACTCGGTCGACCTGCCGAACGTGCGCTCGCTGGTGTTCAAGGAACACGAAGGCTCCTATCTGGTCGGCGTCATGGCGGCGATCGCCTCCAAGTCCAAGAAGGTCGGCTTCATCGGCGGCATGGACATTCCGCTGATCCGCAAGTTCGGTTGCGGCTATGTCGGCGGCGCGAAGTCGGCGGGCGCAACGGACGTCATCCAGAACATGACCGGCGATACGCCGGCAGCCTGGAACGACCCGGCCAAGGGCGGCGAAATCGCCAAGACCCAGATCGACCAGGGTGCGGATGTCATCTATGCCGCAGCCGGCGGCACCGGTGTTGGTGTTCTGCAAGCGGCCGCAGACGCCGGCAAGCTCGGCATCGGCGTCGATTCCAACCAGAACGGCCTGCAGCCCGGCAAAGTGCTGACCTCGATGCTCAAGCGCGTCGACGTCGCCGTCTACAACTCGTTCATGGATGCCAAGGACGACAAGTTCACCGCCGGCCTGAACAATCTCGGCCTCAAGGAAGGTGGCGTCGACTACGCCATGGACGACAACAATAAGGATCTCGTCACGGCTGACATGAAGGCAGCGGTCGAAAAGGCCAAGGCCGACATCATCGCCGGCACGGTCGAGGTTCATGATTACACGTCGGACAGCGCCTGCCCTTACTAATTACGGATGGCCATTTTTTTTAGAATGAAAGACGCTGGGGGGAACCCCAGCGTCTTTCTGGGTTCGATAGTTGCCGTTGATTCGATATGGACACCGTGGGGGCACGATGATCCGTTTATCGCCGATTGCTTTCACAATGGCATTGATGACCTAAGTTTTAGGTGCGGTCGTCTCAGTACTAAGAACATTTCAAAGAATATTGACTATATTGAAATAAGCACTGGCCTTTGCAATTGGGAAAAATACTTTGACTCCCAGCGGGAAGGCGACGGGGCGAGATTCGAACGATGTGTTAGTTGGGGAGAGTCTCCTAAAGAGTTCACAGGTGGGCCAGTCTGCTTAGTAAGATTTGAAGGTCTTCTTAGTGAAGAGGCCAAGTGTATTCTCAATAGCGAAAGGCGCCATATTGCTGAGCGAGATATGACATCCGAGTTTCAGAAATTAATTAATAATTTTTGTTGCGCGATAAATATCGCGAGGCCGGGTTGTTTTTCTTTTCATCCTGTAGATTCTGCGGCGGATAGATACAGAGCAATTGGATCATTTAATGGTTTCTGGAGATATATTCATGTATTGAATGATAAGCTCGGCTGGCCGACCTTCCGACAGTTTAATACGCCTTCCGTATGGGAGTGGTACTCTGGTATATCTGGTGTGATTGTTGGTAGCGATTCATCGAGTCTATCGAGAGCGCTTGCTATATACACTCGACTTTTTCGGCAACACTACATAAGCGATGAGTTGCAGGACATTGTTTGGAGTGTTGCTGGAATCGAAGCGTTGCTTGGCGAAACTGGATACACCATAGTTGGTGCTCTAAAGTCTAAGTTGAAGGTCGTTTTTCCTGGAATTCAAACGGCGAAATTAGATGTAGAAAAGACAATAGGAAAAATGTACGGGATCAGATCTTCTCTGGTTCACGGATCAGAAAAGCTCCCTGGCAGATTTAGCCTTGAGAAGCGTAAAGAATCGGATGACATACACGAATCTTTTGCTGCGGGTATTCTTTTGGGTCTCCTACAGGTTGCTTATCAAAGGAAGATATCTGATTTTCGATTTGAACATGTTTTCGTTTAATAATCAGGGTATGCTTCACAACTTTCCGGCAAAATAACCAAGGCAGAAGGCTACGATCAGGCCAAGCGCAACGATCATGCCGCGTTTTTTGTCCGTTGCGTGGGATCCAGTGTCAGTAACATTACGCCCAAGAGTGGAAACGGGGGCACCAACGGGTGCAAAATTTCCGCCAGCGTCCCGGCCGGCGCCCTGCATTTGCGGCAGCCCGGATATGCGCTGAAGCACCGAGTTCCAGCCTTCGTCGGCGTGACTGCTGTCATTGTCGCCAAGATCGAACACATGCGCCCGCTCTGCCATCTGTAGCACGGCATCGCGAAATGCAGAGTCGAGTTCCAGATCGCGCTCGGCGCGTTCCCGTTCGTCGTCGTCCATGAGGCCAAGCACGTAGCTGCCGGCCCGCTTGATGCGGTCGCGTTCACCTGTCATTGCCACTGTCCCCCAGAGGCAGGACCTGTCGATCCGGCCGCGTCTATTTACCAGTGCGGCGGTTTCGTTACCGGTATCTCGCCGGCTGACTGCTCTTCCAGTTCCAGGAAGCGGTCGGTCAGCGCGTCGAGTTTATGCTGCAGGCGTTCAATTACTTTCCATTGTTCGGCAATTTGGCCGGATAGCTCTTCGATGATTTTTTCCTGTTCGGCGGAACGGATTTCCAGCGCCGTCTGCCGATCGTCCGTCGTGATCATCCGCTGAATCCTTCGTCTTGTCATCCACCCGACAATAAACATCTGCCGGCGCCTGTTCCTGCAATTATCACGGCACGGTGTGGTGAGGGAAATTGACAAGCGGTCCGCCTTTTGTCGAGAGTGGACCTGATTGGCACCGTCATCGGGCCATGCTAGTCATTTTTGACCAAGCGATAAAAAACAATGGGAACAGCCGCATGGGACAGGCCGCCATCGAATTGATCGGCATCAACAAGAGTTTTGGCGCTGTCCATGCCAATCGCGACATCAATCTCGAAATCCCGCGCGGTACCATCCACGGCATCGTCGGCGAGAATGGAGCGGGTAAATCGACGCTGATGTCGATCCTGTACGGATTCTATCAGGCCGACAGCGGCGAAATCCGGGTCAACGGCAAGCCGGCGGCCATCAAGACCTCAAACGATGCCATCGCGGCCGGCATCGGCATGGTGCACCAGCACTTCATGCTGGTGGAGAACTTCACCGTGCTGGAAAACATCATCCTCGGAGCGGAAGGCGAGGCGCTGCTCAAGACCAGCATTGCCAAGGCGCGCTCCGAACTTCATCGGCTTGAACGCGAATACGGCCTCGAAGTCGACCCCGATGCCATAATCGAAGAACTGCCGGTCGGCATCCAGCAGCGGGTGGAAATCCTCAAGGCGCTTTATCGCGGTGCCGAAATCCTCATCCTCGACGAACCCACAGGGGTTCTTACGCCGGCCGAGGCCGACCATCTCTTCCGCATCCTCAATCAGTTGAAGGAGCAGGGCAAAACGGTCGTACTGATCACGCACAAGCTGCGTGAGATCATGGCGATCACCGACAATGTCTCGGTCATGCGGCAAGGCACCATGGTGGCGACGCGCGAAACCAAGAAGACAACGGTCGAGGAACTGGCCGAACTCATGGTCGGCCGGCGCGTCCTGCTTCGTGTCGAAAAGGGCGCGGCAAACCCAGGCGCGGTCAAGCTCGCGGTTTCCAACCTGACCGTGCGCGACCAGCGCGGCGTGACCATGGTTGACGATGTTTCGTTCGACGTTCGCGCGGGAGAGATCGTCGGCATCGCTGGCGTTGCCGGCAATGGCCAATCGGAGCTGATCGAGGCGATTTCCGGCATCCGGCGCGCCCTGTCGGGATCTGTCCTGCTCGACGGAACGCCCATCGACGTGACGGGCACAGCCGACCCCGGCGAATTGCGCGACCGTGGCCTCGCCCATGTGCCGGAAGACCGTCATCATGTTGGGCTGGTGCTGGCATTCGAGGAAAACGAGAATTCGATCCTCGGCTACCATGACGACGAACGCTACCGCAAAGGTCTGCTTCTCGACATCGATGCCATCCGCAACGATGCGAAGTCAAAGATCGAGGGCTACGACATTCGGCCACCGGATTGTCGGCTGAAGACAGCGAATTTTTCCGGCGGCAATCAGCAGAAGATCGTGCTCGCGCGCGAAATGGAGCAGGACCCCGGCGTCCTCATCGTCGGACAGCCCACGCGCGGCGTCGATGTCGGCGCCATCGAGTTCATCCACAAGCGTCTCATCGCCATGCGCGACCAGGGCAAGGCCGTCTTGCTCATCTCGGTCGAGCTGGACGAGATCCGTTCGCTCTCCGACCGCATCCTTGTCATGTTCGCCGGCCGCATTGTTGGCGAACGCGGACCGGAAGCGAGCGAAGGCGAGCTTGGCCTGCTCATGGCGGGTGTCGAACAGCGGGAGGCCGCAGAGTGAGCACCCCTTACGCCAAGCTTCCCGCCTGGGCCGATTACGGACTGATTCCGCTGATCAACCTGGCGGTTGCCTTCATCGTCGCCGGTTTCGTCGTCCTTCTGGTCGGTGAGAACCCGTTTCGAGCCGCCGCCATTCTCGTCGAAGGCGCGTTCGGGCGCGGGCAGGGCATCGCCTTTACGCTCTACTACGCCACCACCTTCATTTTCACCGGGCTCTCCGTTGCCGTGGCTGTGCATTGCGGGTTGTTCAACATCGGCACCGAGGGCCAAGCGTATATCGCCGGCCTCGGCGTCGCGGTGGTCTGTCTCACATTCGACGCAACCTTGCCGTGGTGGCTGACCTTTCCGCTGGCAACGCTAGCGGCGGCGGCGATGGGTGCGCTGTGGGCGCTGATCCCCGCTTACCTGCAAGCCAAGCGTGGCTCGCACATCGTCATCACCACCATCATGTTCAACTTCATCGCCGCTTCGATCATGGTGTACCTGCTCGTCGGCATGTTGAAACCCGTCGGCTCGATGGCTCCGCAAACGCGCATCTTCCTTGAAGGCGCGCAACTGCCAAAACTCAACTGGGTCATCGAACTGTTTGGCGCCCGCGTGCGTTCGGCCCCGCTCAACATTTCCTTCCTGCTCGCGTTGTTGATGGCTTTCCTGACATGGGTGCTGATCTGGCGCACGCGGCTCGGATACGAGATCCGCACCTACGGACACAGCCCCAAGGCGGCGCGTTATGCCGGCATCTCGGAAACCCGCATCATCATCATCACCATGATGATCTCCGGTGCGCTGGGCGGCATGATGGCGCTCAACCCAACCATGGGCGACCAGCACAATGTGGCGATCGATTTCGTCAGCGGAGCCGGTTTCGTCGGCATCGCCGTGGCGCTTATGGGGCGCTCGCATCCAGTCGGCATCGTGCTCGCCGCAATCCTGTTCGGCATGCTCTATCAGGGCGGGGCTGAACTGGCCTTTGAAATGCCTGCGATCAGCCGAGACATGATCGTCATCATCCAGGGGCTGGTCATCCTGTTCGCCGGTGCGCTGGAGCACATGTTCAGGCCGTCTATCCAGGCACTGTTCGCGTCGTTCAGTCCGAAGTCCGTCGGCATGGCTGCGGCCAAGGGCAAGGGGGCGTAGCATGGACATCTTCAACATCATCATCCAGACGCTCGACTCCACTCTTCGCCTGTCCGTGCCGCTGTTGCTGGCCTGTCTCGCCGGCCTCTATTCGGAACGCTCCGGCATCTTCGACATCGGCCTTGAAGGCAAGATGCTGGTCGGCGCCTTTGCCGGTGCCGCCGCCGCGTCCGTTTTCCACTCCGCCTTCATCGGGCTCGGCATGGCGATCCTCATCTCGATCTCCTTTGCCATGATCCATGGCTTTGCCTCGATCACTCATCGCGGCAACCAGATCGTGTCCGGCGTCGCCATTAACTTCATCGCAGCAGGCTCCACGGTCATTCTCGGCCAGGCATGGTTCCAGCAAGGCGGGCGCACGCCGGCACTGGCCGAAGGCGAACGGTTCTCGCCCATCACCTTGCCCGGGGCCGACGCAGTCAAGGATGTTCCCGTGCTCGGTCACCTCTATTCCGAGCTGTTGTCGGGGCACTCTCTGATCGCCTACATCGCCTTTGCCATGGTGCCGATCACCTGGTGGGTGCTTTACCGCACGCGCTTCGGCCTGCGCCTGCGCGCCGTCGGCGAAAACCCGGCGGCCGTCGATACCGCAGGCATTTCGGTTACGTGGCTGCGCTATCGCGCGCTTTTGTGCACCGGCGTGTTGACCGGACTGGCCGGTGCATACCTCTCGATGACGCAAAACGGCGGCTTCGTAAAAGACATGACCGCCGGCAAGGGCTACATCGCGCTTGCCGCACTCATCTTCGCCAAGTGGAAGCCGGTCAACGCCATGTTCGCCTGCCTGCTGTTTGGCTTCCTCGACGCATTGGCGATCCGTCTTCAGGGCACGCCGCTGCCGATCATCGGCAAGGTGCCGGTGCAGTTCATGCAGGCGCTGCCCTACATTTTGACTGTCGTGCTGCTGGCTGGCTTCATCGGCAAGGCGATCCCGCCGCGTGCCGGCGGCGTGCCATACGTGAAGGAGCGCTGAGCATGATCCAAGAAGGTGGATGCCGGTAATGTCGCACGACCTCTACCTCGCCGCGAAAGCGGCCATGGCCAAGGCCTATGCGCCCTATTCGAAATTTCCGGTCGGCGCTGCCATCCGCACCGAGGATGGCCGGGTTTTTGCCGGGGCCAACATCGAAGTTGCGTCTTATCCCGAAGGCTGGTGCGCCGAAACCACGGCGCTCGGGCATTACATCATGGGCGGAGGCGGCAAGATCGTCGAAATCGCCGTGATCGCAGAGCGCATGGCCAAATGTTCGCCCTGCGGGGGATGCCGCCAGCGGCTGGCCGAGTTCACCCGGCCAGACACCCGGCTCTATCTCTGCGATGAAACCGGCGTAGCTGAAACCGTAACGATGGGCGACATGCTGCCCTACGGCTTCCGCGGCGATATCCTCAAATGAAGCAGGCAATCGACCGTCTCACGGAACGGCTGGACGGGCTGATGCCCACGACAGCCATGGTATTGGGCTCCGGTCTTGGCAATCTCGCTGATCAGATAGAAGACCCCATCCGCGTTCCACATTCCGAATTGCCGGGATTTCCCAAAAGTGGCGTCACCGGCCATGTCGGCGAGGTCGTGGCTGGCAGTTTCGCCGGCCAGCCGGTGCTGATGCTGTCAGGCCGCGCCCACTACTACGAGCACGGCGACGCCGCCGTCATGCGCCCGGTCATCGAGACGCTTGCCGGCCTCGGCGTAAACAAGCTCATTTTGACCAATGCGGCTGGCTCGCTGGATCCCGAAATGCCGCCCGGCTCGATCATGCTGATCGCCGATCACATCAATTTTTCAGGCTCGAACCCGTTGTTCGGCGAGCCGAGCGACCGCCGTTTCGTCGGTCTCACCGAGGCTTACGACGCCGATATGCGCTCGGCCTTTGAAACAGCGGCGAAGGCCACTCACACCCAGTTGCACAAGGGCGTCTATATGTGGTTCTCGGGGCCGTCCTTCGAGACGCCCGCCGAGATCCGCATGGCGCGGGTGTTCGGAGCCAACGCGGTCGGCATGTCCACCGTGCCCGAGGTCATCCTGGCCCGCTTTTTCGGGCTTCGCGTTGCCGCCTGTTCGGTCATCACCAACTTTGCCGCCGGAATGACCGGTGCCGAACTGTCGCATCAGGAAACCAAGGACATGGCGCCACTTGGCGGCGCGCGCCTGGCAACTGTTCTCAAATACGTCTTTCGCAAGAGGCTGCTCGATGGATAGCGGCCTCTCATGCTGGCAAGAAGGCAGCGAGGACCGGTAATGCTGCCCCAGGAATTCATCCGCGCCAAGCGCGACGGCGGCAAGCTGGCGGCTGGCGACATCGCAGCTTTCATCTCAGGTCTTGCTTCCGGCACGGTTACGGAAGGGCAGGCGGCGGCTTTTGCCATGGCCGTGTTCTTCAACGGCATGAATCGCGACGAGGTTGTTGCGCTCACGCTCGCCATGCGCGACTCGGGCGATGTGCTCGACTGGTCGGACCTGCCGGGTCCGGTCAGCGACAAGCATTCCACGGGCGGCGTCGGCGACAACGTATCCTTGATGCTGGCGCCGATCGTTGCAGCCTGCGGAGCCTATGTGCCGATGATTTCCGGCCGTGGCCTTGGCCACACCGGCGGCACGCTGGACAAGATGGATTCCATTCCGGGCTATGCTTCGCAGCCCGACCTTGCGCTGTTTCGCAAGGCGGTTGTCGAAACCGGTGCCGCGATCATCGGGCAAACCGCCGATCTCGCTCCGGCCGACAGGCGGCTCTATGGCATTCGCGATGTCACCGCGACGGTCGAGTCGGTTCCGCTCATCACGGCGTCCATCCTGTCGAAGAAGCTGGCCGCCGGCCTCAAGTCGCTCGTTCTCGACGTCAAAGTCGGCAACGGCGCTTTCATGGAAAAGTCGCGCGACGCGACGGCCTTGGCAACCAGCCTGGTCGAGGTCGCGAACGGTGCCGGCCTGAAAGCCTCCGCGCTGATCACTGGCATGAACGAGCCGCTTGCCTCCGCAGCCGGCAATGCCGTCGAGGTTCAGAATGCGGTCGATTTCCTGACCGGACGTTTGCGCGACAAGCGGCTGGAGGATGTCACTTTGGCGCTTGCCGCCGAAATGCTGCAACTGGCGGGCCTTGCCTCATCCAATCAGGATGGCTTTCGCCGTGCCGGCGAGGCTTTGGAAGGTGGGCGCGCGGCTGCCGTGTTTGCGCGCATGGTCAGCGTCCTCGGCGGCCCCGCTGACTTGATCGACAAGCCTGAAAAATATCTGCCGAAAGCGCCGGTCGAGCGACCGGTCAAAGCGCAACAAGGTGGCTTTGTTACTGGTGTTGCCACGCGCGCCATTGGGCTTGCCGTGGTCGAACTGGGTGGCGGGCGCACCCGGCCGGAAGACAAGGTCGATCATGCCGTCGGCCTTACGCGCCTGTTGCCTGTGGGTGCCGAAGTTCGCGTGGGCGACACATTGGCCCTTGTGCATGCGCGGAACGAGGATCAGGTGGAGCGAGCGTCCGCTGCGGTGCTTGCCGCTTACACAATCGGGCCGGCGCGGTCGTCACCGGACAAGGCGATCCTGCGCCGCGTACTCCCGCGCGATTGATGCTTCTATTTTACTGCGCCAGCAGCAGCGTGCCGTTCTCGGCCTTGTAGCTGGCAAGCCGACCAAGAAAGCTCATGCCGATCAGGTTGGTCTGCAGGGCCCGGTCATCGAGTACGATTGCCTGGACATTGTCCAGATTGATCTTGCCGATCTGTAGCCGGTCGATGGTCACGGCAGCGCCGCGGATCTTGCCGTTGGCGGTGCTGACTTCATGGCGGAAATCGGAAGGGTTCAATGAAATTCCGACCCGGCGCGCTGTCGATGTCGTAAGCGCAACCAATGTCGCGCCGGTATCGACCAGCGCGTCGATCTGGCGTCCATTCACCCTGAAGGGCGCTGAAAAATGCCCTGACTGGTCCTGCTGAAGCAACACCTTGCGTCCAAGCGGCTGTTCGACATTGCCTGGAGCCGGCGTTGTCAGGTTGATTTCTGAAGTTGTCGCGTCGGTTGGTTCGTCGGTCCCGTAGACCGATTTCAGCACCGTCTCGAAGGCTTCCGGATTCGACTGGTAGAGCGCGGGTATCGCGGTCGATACGCCGATAATAACTCCCAGAAAAAGCAGACTTCGCAGCATGGGCTTGCCCCGATCAGAGCGCCCAGCCTAGTCAGCTTATGGTATCCAGCGGTTTAAAAACGGCGCTTCGACCGTCAAATTATGTAAATTTCCGGTAAACGCTGGCTATTTCGTGCCGTACATGCGGTCACCGGCATCGCCGAGGCCGGGCATGATGTAGCCCTTCTCGTTGAGCTGGCGGTCGATAGATGCGGTGAACACCGGCACGTCCGGATGCGCGGTGGTGAAACGCTCGATGCCCTCCGGCGCTGCCAACAGGCACAGGAAGCGGAGATTGGTGGCGCCGCGCGCCTTCAGCTTGTCGATGGCCGCAATTGCCGAATTGGCCGTCGCCAGCATCGGGTCGACGACGATGACCAGCCGGTCGGCAAGATCGCTCGGCGCCTTGAAGAAATACTCGATCGCTTCCAGCGTCTCGTGGTCGCGGTAAAGTCCGATATGGGCGACACGCGCTGCCGGCACCAGATCGAGCAAGCCCTCCAGCAAGCCGTTGCCCGCGCGCAGCACGGACGCGAACACAAGCTTCTTGCCCTCAAGGATCGGTGCGTCGATCTCCTCGATTGGCGTCTGGATCTTGGTCGTCGTCAATTCGAGGTCGCGGGTCACCTCGTAGCAGAGAAGGAGCGAAATCTCGCGCAACAAACGCCGGAAGCCAGCCGTCGACGTTTCCTTGTTTCGCATGATGCTGAGCTTGTGCTGCACAAGCGGATGGTCGACGACGGTGACGCCCTTCATGATGTTTCTCCGTGTTTGGCAGCTATACTAGCGAGTGGCAGTTGCGCAAGAAACCGCCGGTCAGGTGCCAATCACAGCTTTCGCCGGCAGAATCAACGGCTACTGCTGCTGTTCAACCGGGAAAGCAGGTCAGACCGTGTCTTGCGGTCGACAAAGGCGGCCTCGATGGCGGTTTTCGTGACGGCGACAAGCGCCTTGTCGTCCATTCCGAAGTGCTCGCGCCCGATGTCATACTCGCGCTTCAGCGAAGTCCAAAAATAGGGCGGGTCATCGGAATTCAGCGTTACCTTGCAACCTGCTTCCTTGAGCGCCGGAAACGGATGGCTGGCGAAATCAGGAAAGACCGAAAGCGCGATGTTGGAACCGGGGCAGCATTCCAGCACGATGCCTTCGTCGGCGATGCGGCGCACCAGATCGGCATTCTCGATTGCCCGCACGCCGTGCCCTATGCGGGAAGGCCGGATATGGTCGAGCGCTGCGGCAACGCTTTCCCAGCCCATCAGTTCTCCGGCATGGATGGTGATGCCGAGGCCTGCTTCGCGCGCAATCTCGAAGGCGCGGACATAGTCCTCGAAATCGCCCATGCGCTCGTCGCCGGCAACGCCGAATCCGGTCACCAGCGGATGGTCGCATTTGGCTGCAAAGCGCGCCGCCTGCTCGATTGCCTCGACGCCGACATGGCGCACGCCGGTCACGATCATGCGGCCCTCGATGCCGGTCTTTGCCTTGGCGCGCAGCATGCCTTCGCCCAGCGCATCGGTATAGGCCTGCGGCGACAGTCCGGCGCGGATTGCATGGTCGGGCGAGGTGAACACCTCCGAATAAATGGCTCCGTCGCGCGCGAGGCTGGTCAGGTAGTGATCGGCCAGGAGAGCGTAGTCATCCTCGGATCGGAAAAGGTCCGCCGAAAAGTCGTATGCGGCAAGGAAACTGGTGAAATCATGCCAGACAAACGAGCCTTCCCTGATGAAGGGCGAGGGGTCCTTGCCGTATTTTTCCGCCTGCCGGATGACCAGTTCTGGAGAGGCCGCTCCTTCGATATGGCAGTGCAGTTCGGCTTTCAGCGGCATCGTTTTTCCTTCATCTGCAGCGGCTGAGCGCCGCGCCTAAAGACATAGCGCCCGGTATCCTGATCGGCTATGGTCCCGCCGGTTTTATGGCGGATCAAAATCATGTCAGTTGAAAGAACGACCGCTCAGGGCGGCATGGAAACATCGTACGGCTTTCGCCAGGTCGGCACCGGCGACAAGCAGCCGCTGGTCAACGAAGTGTTCCACAAGGTCGCCAACCGCTACGACCTGATGAACGACCTCATGTCTGCTGGCATGCACCGGCTGTGGAAAGACGCCATGGTCGCGTGGCTCAACCCCTCAAAACGTCCCGGCTGGAAGGTGCTCGATGTTGCCGGCGGCACCGGCGATATCGCGTTTCGCATCATCGAGGCCAGCCAGCGCAATGCCCATGCGACTGTGCTAGATATCAACGGCTCCATGCTTGATGTCGGCCGTGACCGCGCCGCCAAGAACGGGCTTGCCGCCAATGCCGACTTCGTCGAAGCCAATGCCGAGGAACTGCCGTTCGCCGATGCGACATTCGATGCCTATACGATCGCCTTCGGCATCCGCAACGTGCCGCGCATCGATAAGGCCTTGTCTGAAGCCTACCGCGTCCTCAAACCCGGCGGCCGCTTTCTCTGCCTAGAATTTTCCGACGTCGACATGCCGTTGCTCGACCGCGTCTACGAAGCCTGGTCGTTCAACGCCATCCCCCGCATCGGCAAGATGGTGACCGGCGACGGCGAGCCCTATTCCTACCTCGTCGAATCGATCCGCAAGTTCCCCGACCAGAAGAATTTTGCCGAAATGATCGCAAAAGCCGGCTTCGACCGCGTCACGTTCCGCAATTATTCCGGCGGTATTGCCGCGCTGCATTCGGGCTGGAAGCTTTGACGGGATCGGCCTCATGAGCAGTCTGGGTGCCGCGTTCCGCCTCGTGCGGGCTGGCTGGGTTCTGGTGCGGGAAGGCGTCGTGGCTGCCGTTCCCGGCGACCAGCTTTCCGGCCTGCCCAAGTTCGGCTGGCGCGTGGCCGTCATGTTCACGCGGCGGCGCGCGCTCAGCCAGCAGCGCACGGATAGGCTGGCGCGGGCGGTGGCGCGGCTCGGCCCCTCTTATGTGAAGCTTGGGCAGTTTCTTGCCACGCGCCCTGATGTGGTCGGCAACGACATCGCGCTCGACCTCGCTTTGCTGCAGGACAAGATGCAGACCTTCCCGAAGGCGGAAGCCATTGCGGCGGTCGAGGCTTCGCTCGGGCGGCCGGTCGGCGATCTCTATCTGAACTTTGGCGACGCGGTTGCCGCTGCCTCCATCGCGCAAGTGCATCCGGCTGAAGTCGATCAGGTCGGAGAGCGCAGGCACGTTGCCGTCAAGGTTATCAGGCCCGGCGTTCGCCGCCGTTTCCAGCACGATCTCGACAGCTACTTCCTAGCGGCGCGCCTGCAGGAAAAATACATACCCTCCTCGCGTCGCCTGAGGCCCGTAGAGGTCACCCAGACCCTTGCCCAGACCACGCGCATCGAAATGGACCTCCGGCTTGAAGGAGCCGCCCTTTCGGAACTTGGCGAAAACATCAAGGAAGATCCGGGCTTCCGCGTTCCAGCCGTCGATTGGGAACGCACGGGCCGCGACGTGCTCACCATGGAGTGGGTCGACGGCATCAAGATGAACGATGTCGCCGCGCTTGATGCTGCCGGCCATGATCTCAAGGCCATTGCCGCCAATCTTATTCAGTCGTTCCTGCGCCACACGCTGCGCGACGGCTTCTTCCACGCAGACATGCATCCGGGCAATCTCTTCGTTGAAGCCAACGGCACCATCGTCGCTGTCGATCTCGGCATAGCCGGCCGTCTCGGCAAGAAGGAACGCCGCTTCCTTGCCGAGATCCTCTACGGCTTCATTACACGCGACTACCTACGCGTGGCGGAAGTGCATTTCGAGGCCGGCTATGTGCCGCACAGGCACGATGTCGCGGCCTTCGCCCAGGCCATCCGCGCCATTGGCGAACCGATCCACGGCCAGCCGGCCGAAACCATTTCCATGGCCAAGCTGCTGACCTTGTTGTTCGAAGTCACCGAACTATTCGACATGGAGACCCGGCCGGAGCTGATCCTCCTGCAAAAGACCATGGTCGTGGTCGAGGGCGTAGCCCGTACGCTCGATCCGGCCTTCAACATGTGGAAGACCTCGGAACCGGTGGTCGGCGACTGGATCAGGTCCAATCTCGGACCGCGCGGCATGATCGCCGACGCCCGCGAAGGTTTCCACGCGCTCTCGTCTCTGGCCCGCCATCTGCCGGAAATGGCGACGCGCACCGAGCGGCTCTCGCGCGAGATCGATCTCATGGCTGAGAATGGCTTGCGTTTCGACGAGGCCACGGCTCAGGCCATCGGCAAGGCCGAGGCGTGCCACTCGCGTTCCGGGCGGCTTGCGCTTTGGGTCATCGCGCTTGCGCTCGTCTACATCGCTTGGCGCCTGTTCTGACTTGCTCGAAACGATAGCAATGCTATCATTGCTATCGAAGATGAGGGCGGCTTGCTATCATGGCCAATATCACGATCCGAAATCTCGATGATGAGGTGAAGGAACTGCTTCGCCAACTGGCGGCGCAGAACAATCTCTCCATGGAAGAGCAGGCGCGGCTCATGATCCGCGCCGCCGTCGAAGGTCAGCTTGGCGCGGCAAGCCGCATCGAGCAGATCGAAGCGACATTGCGCGAGCTTGCAAGCAACAAGGCCAGGCCTTCGCCCGAACCCGCATCGCCTGCCAAAGAGCGGTCCGGCAGCCTCTCCAACAAGCGTATTTTGCTCGTCATTGGGGGCGGCATCGCTGCTTACAAGGTGCTTGACCTCATCCGTCGCCTGCGCGAGCGCGGCGCTGCCGTGCGCCCTGTCATGACGGCCGCGGCGCAGGAGTTCGTCACGCCGCTGTCCGTCGGCGCGCTTTCAGCTGACCATGTTTTCACTGACCTGTTCGACCGCAAGGACGAGCATGATATCGGCCACATCCGCCTGTCCCGCGAGGCGGACCTGATCGTCGTCGCCCCGGCCACAGCCGACCTGATGGCCAAGCTTGCCAACGGCCTTGCCAACGATCTTGCTTCCACCGTTCTTCTCGCGACCAACAAGCCGGTATTGATGGCGCCGGCCATGAACCCCAGGATGTGGACGCATCCGGCGACGCGCCGCAATCGCAGCCAGCTTGAAAAGGACGGCGTCAGGTTCGTCGGCCCGGCGCGCGGCGAGATGGCCGAAAGCGGCGAAGCTGGCGAGGGCCGCATGGTCGAGCCGCTGGAGATTGTTGCTGCCATCGAAGCAATGCTCAGGCCCGGTGCCAGGCCATTGGCGGGCCGCAAGATCATAGTCACGTCCGGTCCGACACATGAGCCGATCGATCCGGTGCGCTACATCGCCAACCGTTCTTCCGGCAAGCAAGGCCACGCCATCGCTGCTGCGCTGGCAAGGCTGGGTGCCGACGTCCAGCTTGTCTCCGGCCCGGTTACCATTCCTGATCCTGCCGGCGTGAACATGACGCATGTCGAAAGCGCCCGAGAGATGCAGGCGGCGGTCGAGAAACTGCTGCCTGCGGATGCCGCCGTGTTCGTCGCCGCGGTTGCCGATTGGCGCACTGCCAACTCAGCCGGCGAAAAGATCAAGAAGGTTGCGGGCGAGGGGGCCCCGGCACTGCAGATGGTGGAGAACCCCGACATTCTGGCAGGCGTCGGCCATCACGAGAAGCGGCCTTCTCTCGTCGTCGGCTTTGCGGCCGAGACCCAGAACATCCTGCAGAACGCCGAAGCGAAGCTGAACAAGAAGGGCGCGGACTTCATCGTTGCCAATGATGTCTCGCATGACAGCGGTATCGGTTCTTCCGGCGTCATGGGCGGTGACCGCAATAGTGTGCGCATCGTTTCGCGCGGTGGCGTCGATGCTTGGCCGGAGATGACGAAGGAAGAGGTTGCGGAGCGGCTCGCCGCTCTCATTGCGGAGAAGTTGGCAAACATCGCCGAGAAAGCCTGATTGGGCGCATTTCGGAAAGGGCGAATTGGAAAAGGCGGCACTGACGCGCCGCCTTTTGAGATCAGAAGCCGTTTTCCGAAGGAAAGCCTATTTCAGCGAATGCATCAATTCGAGCGATGTCACCGCGACCGCGACATTCAGGCCGGTCTGTGCCTGCACGCTAAGCGGCTGCAATGCATAGGAACGCTGGAAGCCGCCAAGCAGCAGGTTTGCGCCGCCGCCGGTTACAACGCTCGCCTCGGCGTTCACGCCGTAGTAGTTGCCGGCCAAATTGCCGCTGTCGTAGTCGCGCGATGCCGCGAGCACCGACCATACCAACTGACCCTGATGGGTTGAGCCGAGATCAACGCCGAGCTTGGAAATCACGCCCGTATAGATTTCGGATGGCCCGCCGTTCGACGGCTTGAAGGTGCACGACACGCCCTTGTTGGAGGTCACGACATAGGACGTGCCGCCGTCGATAGAGCAGTCGAGCACGCCGAGTTCGAACCGGCCTGTGGCATTTGCCGATGTTGCCAAGCCAAGGACGGCAAAAGTCGCGGCGAGGGTAAGTTTCTTGATCATGAAATCTCTCCTGAAGCAGGATAAGGGCAACGCTTGGAGCGTTGGACACCTGAAGAACGCCCCACCTTGTGGACCGTTCCCTGCAACAGTGGCGCGATGATGGCACGGCCTAAAATACGCGCCGCGCAACGGGCGTCGGAGCAGCGCTCAGGCCCTTGAACTTCGCTGCTTATGTGCGCCGATCAGGCCGCGCGCGTGCGCGAAAGCCCGTCCTTGGCCGGCTGGTAGGTGGGGCTCAGCCGCACCGCTTCCGCATAGGCCTTTGCCGCCTTTGCCTTGTCGCCGCGCCGCTCATAAACCAGCGCCTGGTTGGTCCACGCTTCGGCGTTCTTCGGGTCGAGCTTGATCGCCATGTTGAAGTCGGCGAAAGCATTGTCTTCCTGGTTCAAGGCCAGATAGGACAGGCCACGCCCGTTGTAGGGCTCGGAGGCATCCGGTGCCAGCGAGATCGAGGTCGAGAAGTCCTCGATGGCGTAGTTGTGCTGGCCCTGGCTCTGATAGATCAGGCCGCGATTGTGATAGGCGCGCGCGTCGGTGGTATCGAGCTGGATGGCCTTCTGGAAATCGTTGAAGGCTTCCTGCGTGCGCCCAGCCTTGCGGTAAAGATTGCCGCGGCCGATATAGGCGGCATCGTAGTTCGCGTTGATCTGGATCGACCGGTTGTAGTCGGCCAACGCATTGGCCTGGTCGCCCATGAAGCGATAGATCAGCGCGCGGTTCGAATAGGCCTGGTAGAAATTCGGGTTGAGTTCGATCGCCTTGTCGAAGTCCCTGAGCGCCTGCTGGTACTTGCCGCCGCGGCCATAGGCGGAACCGCGCACATTGTAGCCTTCCGGGTCGCTCGGATTCGAGTTGATGACCTGCGTCAGCGAGGAAATGTTTTCCGCCGAGCCTTGCGCGGTGTCGATACTGGCCAGTTCACCTACCGGGGCGGACTGGCATGCGGCCAGTGCCAATAGGGAAGTGAAAGCCGCCGCCAGCGCAAAACCACCAAATGAGGTCCTGCGCCTATCGCTCAAAGCATCCATCGCTGTGTTGTCCTCGTCTCTCTAGCTGGCCCAGCCCCGCGCCGCCTCGCGTTCGCTCATTCCAACCCAAAATAAAAGGTGGCCGCGATTGAGCATCGCGCCACCTCAAATATCCCCCGAAAGGGGCAAAAAACTGGCGTGATCAGCGCGGTGCGCGTGCAGCACCGGCTGCCGCTGCTGCCGGACGCGGCGTGCTGGGAAGGAGGCCTTCGCGCTGGGCGCGCTTGCGAGCCAGCTTGCGGGCGCGGCGAACGGCTTCAGCCTTTTCGCGGGCGCGCTTCTCCGAGGGCTTCTCGTAATGTCCGCGCATCTTCATTTCACGGAAGATGCCTTCGCGCTGCATCTTCTTCTTCAGCGCACGAAGCGCCTGATCAACGTTGTTGTCGCGGACGAGTACCTGCACGGGCAATCCTGTCTTTCGGGTTCGAAACCATCTTGCAAGCGGCCATAGCCACAAGCCTCCGTGGCGGGCTCCACCACGAATTTTGGCGGCTGATAGCAGAATCGACGGGGCATGTCCACATAAAGAGTGGCGAAACCGATCAAATCCGCGCGCGCTATTCGGCGGCGTCGCTGGAAGCGCCGGCTTCGTCCGGCGCATTCGGGTCTCCGGGTGCGGTTTCGCAGCCGAGATCGGGGAAAGCCAGTACCCGCTTGCCGTGGAAGTCCGTTCGCACCACCAGGAGGTTGCGCTCCTCGAAATAGGTGATCAGGCGGCGTGCGCGGCGCGGCGAATGGCTGCCATAGGTGCGGGCAAGCGTGGCGTCGGACGGGCAGGGTGCGCCGGAGACTGCTGCCTGGGCGACGACGAGGAACACGCCTTGCAGGTCTTCCGGCAGGCTCTCCGACAGGCTGAGCGCTGTTGCCCATGTCTCGCCGCCCGCCGTCTCGCGGTCGACGCCGGCGCGCGCCACCGCAAGCTTGCGGCGGAAAGCGGCAAGCTGGAGTGGTTCGCCGGCGACGCGACGAATGCGGCAGCGCACGAGGAAGTCCTGGTAAAGCACGGCATCGGTGCGGAAGGCGGCATCCGGATCTTCGAGGATTTCGCGCATCACAGTGTCGATGCCGGCCTCGCGCTCTGCCTCGTCGATGATGGCGAAAACCGGTTCCGCCGGTTGCTCCGGCGCCGGCTGAGGGCGTGACAACTGGGCGATGATGTCGGCCGTGGGCGTAGGTGCCGGCGGCGGGCGGCGCACCGGCTGCCGCATTTCTTCCGGGCCGGGGGTGAAAATCAGGTCGAGCGTGTCCTCCGTCGTCTCCGGCAGCGGCATCAGCTTGGGGCTGACCGAGCGGGCCGAGGTCTCGACCGCGCCGATCGTCACCGGCAAAGGCCGGCGCGAGATTGCCGGGCCGAGCGCCACGAAATGGCCGCGCGCCAGGTCGCGGAACATCTCGGCCTGCCTGCGGTCCATGCCGAGCAGGTCGGCGGCGCGCGCCATGTCGATATCGAGGAAGGTGCGACCCATCAGGAAGTTGGAAGCTTCCGCCGCCACGTTCTTGGCAAGCTTTGCCAGGCGCTGCGTTGCGATGACGCCCGCCAGTCCGCGCTTGCGGCCGCGGCACATCAGGTTGGTCATCGCACCAAGCGAGACTTTGCGCGCCTCATCCGATACTTCGCCGGCCACGGCGGGCGCAAAAAGCTGCGCTTCGTCCACCACGACCAGAACCGGGTACCAATGGTCGCGCTCGGCATCGAACATGCCGCCGAGAAAGGCTGCCGCCGCGCGCATCTGCTGCTCGACGTCCAGCCCCTCCAGGTTGAGCACGACCGAAACGCGGTGCTGGCGGATGCGGCCGGCAATGCGGGTCAGTTCGTTTTCCGTGCGTTGGGCATCGACGACGACGTGACCGAACTTGTCGGCAAGCGTGACGAAATCGCCCTCCGGGTCGATCACGCACTGCTGCACCCAAGGTGCGCTCTGTTCCAGCAGGCGGCGCAAAAGGTGCGACTTGCCGGAGCCCGAATTGCCCTGAACGAGCAGTCGGGTCGCCAGCAACTCTTCGAGATCCATCATGGCCGACTTCCCGGGGGAGGCCGCTCCCATGTCTATATCTACCTTCACGCATCGCTCCTTTACGGAAACAAGGCTCTAGCACCGCAGTTCGGTCATTGCGAAGCTTTGAAGCGGCAATACCCACAGGCCGTTTGCCGCGATGCTTGCGTATGGCGCAAAGCGGCACTAGTCGTCGCAAACAGCGCAAGGATGGCCGCATGGTTTCGCTAGTGGTACACCTCGCGCGACAGGCGTATCGAACGCCGCTCCTCATCCGCGAGGCTTGGAACACGTGAAAAAATATTCGGTATTCGCCATCGCCCGCGAGGCCATGCGTGGCCACAAGGGTTGGGAGGAACAATGGTCCTCACCAGAGCCCAGGAAAGAGTATGACGTGATCATCGTCGGGGCCGGCGGCCACGGTCTTGGCACCGCTTACTATCTCGCCAAGGAGCACGGCATCACCAACATCGCGGTGCTGGAAAAGGGTTGGCTCGGTGGCGGCAACACCGGCCGCAACACCACCATCATCCGCTCCAACTATCTCTATGACGAATCGGCAGGCATCTACGACCATGCCGTGAAGCTGTGGGACGGGCTGTCCCAGGACCTCAATTACAACGTCATGTATTCGGCGCGCGGCGTCATGATGCTGGCGCACAACATCCACGACATTCAGGTGTTCAAGCGCCATATCCATGCCAACCGGCTGAACGGCATCGACAATGAATGGCTGACGCCTGAGCAGGCCAAGGAATTCTGCCCGCCGCTCAACATCTCCAGGGATGCCCGCTATCCCGTGCTGGGTGCTGCCTTGCAGCGGCGCGGCGGCACCGCCCGTCACGACGCGGTCGCATGGGGCTATGCGCGTGGTGCATCGGCGCGCGGCGTCCACATCATCCAGAACTGCGAGGTCACCGGTATCAATCGCGGACCGAATGGCGAGGTTACCGGCGTCGAGACGACGCGCGGCACCATCGGCGCCAAGAAGGTCGGCGTCGTCGCTGCCGGCCACACCTCTGTTCTGATGAACATGGCAGGCGTTCGCATGCCGCTCGAAAGCTATCCGTTGCAGGCGCTGGTGTCGGAGCCGATCAAGCCGATCGTGCCATGCGTCGTCATGTCGAACACCGTTCACGCCTACATCTCCCAGTCCGACAAGGGCGAACTGGTGATCGGGGCCGGCACCGACCAGTACACATCCTATTCGCAGACCGGCGGCCTCCACATCCTCGAGCACACGCTCGACGCCATTTGCGAGATGTTCCCGATCTTCACGCGCATGAAGATGCTGCGCTCGTGGGGCGGCATCGTCGATGTCACGCCGGATCGTTCGCCTATCCTGGCCAAGACCCCGGTCAAGGGCCTCTACGTCAATTGCGGCTGGGGAACCGGCGGCTTCAAGGCGACGCCGGGCTCGGCCAATGTCTTTGCCCACACGATCGCCCGTGACGAACCGCATCCGATCAATGCGCCGTTCACGCTGGAGCGTTTCCGCACCGGTCGCCTGATCGACGAGGCGGCTGCCGCTGCCGTGGCGCACTGAGGCTGCGATGACCGGTCCCGTCAATCTTGCTAGCAAGCTCGCCTTGTTCTCCGAGCACTGGTCGCCAAAGATCGTGACCGGCTTCAACGGCAACGACGTCATGGTCGTCAAGGCAAAGGGCGAGTTCAACTGGCACTCGCATCCGGAAACCGACGATTTCTTCCTTGTCTTGAAGGGCCGCCTGACGATCAAGCTCCGCGACGGCGACGTCGTGCTTGGACCCGGCGAAATGTATGTCGTGCCGAAAGGCGTCGAACACTGCCCGGTCGCCGAGGAAGAGACGCATTTGCTGATCATCGAACCCGCCGGAACGCCGAATACCGGCGATCCGGCAACTGCCGTAACCAAGGTTCACGTCTGATGCTACTGATCCATTGCCCCTACTGCGAGGAAGAGCGGCCCGAGATCGAGTTTCGCAATGCCGGCGAGGCGCACATCGCGCGACCCTCCGACATCGCCTCGATCAGCGACGCGGATTTCGAAAAATTCTTCTTCATTCGCGACAACACCAAGGGCCTCGTCTACGAGCGCTGGCGGCATGTTCACGGTTGCGCCCGCTTCTTCAATGCGGTGCGTGATTCCGTGTCCGACAAGTTTGTCATGACCTACAAGGCCGGCGAGCCGAAGCCTAAGAAACTGCCGGGAGCGGGCAAATGAGCGCATCCTACCGCATCTCCGGCAAGGGCCGACTGACCCAGGCCAAGACGGCCCGCTTCACCTTTGACGATCAATCCTACACCGGCGTTGCCGGCGATACGCTGGCTTCCGCACTTCTGGCCAACGGCGTCCATCTCGTCGGGCGTTCATTCAAGTACCATCGTCCGCGTGGCATCCTCTCGGCGGGTGCGGAGGAGCCCAATGCGCTGGTCGGCATCCATCGCGATGCGGCGCGCAAGACGCCGAATGTGCGCGCCACCGTGCAGGAACTCTACGACGGATTGACCGCAGTCTCGCAAAACCGCTGGCCGTCGCTTTCCTTCGATGTCGGCGCGGTCAACGACATTGCCTCGCCGTTTTTCTCCGCCGGTTTCTACTACAAGACCTTTATGTGGCCGAAGGCTGCGTGGAAGAGCCTTTATGAACCCAAGATCCGTGAAGCTGCCGGCCTTGGCGTTTCGCCGGACCTGCCGGACCCCGATCACTACGCCGCTCGTTTCGCCCATTGCGAAGTTTTGGTGCTTGGAGGCGGTGCGGCCGGCATCGCTGCCGCGCTTGCCGCGGCGGAGACGGGCGTTCGCGTTATCGTTGCCGACGAGCAGGCCGAGTTCGGCGGAGCGCTGCGCTTTGAAAGCGGTTCCGTCATCGACGGCCAGAACGGCTGGGAGTGGGCGCAGGCGTCGGTTGCCAAACTGGCTGCCATGGACAATGTGCGGGTGCTGTCCCGCACCACCGCATTCGGCTACTACGCCCAGAATTTCGTCGGACTTGTCGAGCGCGTCACCGACCACATGCAGGCCCCGCATCCCGACCTTGCGCGCGAGCGGCTGTGGCAGGTCAGGGCCAAGCGCGTAATCATCGCAACCGGCGCCATCGAACGCCACATGGTGTTCGCCGACAACGACCGTCCGGGCGTCATGCTTGCTTCGGCTGCGCGCGCCTATCTCAACCACTATGGTGTCGCGGTCGGCCGCAATGTCGGCGTCTACACTGCCAACGACAGCGCCTATGCCGCCGCCATCGACCTCAAGAAGGTCGGCGTCAACATCGCCGCCATCGTGGACCTGCGCGACAATCCGGCGGGCAGCATCATCGACGAGGCGCGTTCGCTCGGCATCGAAATCCACGGCGGACGCGCCGTCGTTCGCGTCGGCGGCAAGCTGCGCGTTTCTTCCATGACCGTGCAGCCCAAGAACGGCGGCGGCGAACGCACCATCCCGGTCGATGCCGTCTTGATGTCGGCCGGCTGGACGCCTTCCGTGCACCTTTTCTCGCAGTCGCGCGGCAAGGTCGCCTTCAACGACGAAGTCAAGCGCTTCCTGCCCGGCACCTATGCGCAGGATTGTGTTTCGGCCGGCGCTTGCAACGGCACCGACGGCCTGTCCGCCTGCCTCGATGAAGCCTACGCGGCTGGCGTCAAGGCGGCGAAGGATGCCGGCGGCAAGGCTGCAAAATCCAACAAGCCCAAGGTCGAGGCGAGCGAAAGCTGGTCGCGCGGCATGCTGGGTGCTGCACCCGGCGCTGGTCCGGGCACCACGGTCAAGGCGTTCGTGGATTTCCAGAATGACGTTACCGCCAAGGATATCCGCCAGGCCGTGCACGAAGGCATGCGCTCCATCGAGCACGTCAAGCGCTTCACCACCAACGGCATGGCGACCGATCAGGGCAAGACCTCCAACATGCACGGCCTTGCCATTGCCGCCGACGAACTCGGCAAGCAGATCCCGGAAGTCGGCCTCACCACATTCCGCGCGCCTTATACTCCGGTCACCTTCGGTTCGATTGTCGGCCACGCGCGCGGCAAGCTGTTCGACCCGACCCGCCGCACCGCCACCCACGGCTGGGCGGAGCGCAACGGCGCGGTGTTTGAGGATGTCGGCCAATGGAAGCGTGCCTGGTACTTCCCCAAGTCGGGCGAAGACCTCCACGCCTCGGTCAACCGCGAATGCGTCACCGTGCGCAAGACCGCCGGCCTGTTCGATGCCTCGACGCTCGGCAAGATCGAGGTTGTCGGGCCGGATGCGGCGAAGTTCATGGAACTTCTCTACACCAATCCATGGGAGAAGCTGGAAGTCGGCCGTTGCCGCTATGGCGTCATGCTGCGCGAAGATGGCTTCATCTATGACGATGGCGTCGTCGGCCGCCTCGCCCCCGACCGTTTCCACGTCACCACGACGACGGGCGGTGCGGCCCGCGTCATGAACCATATGGAAGACTATCTCCAGACCGAGTTCCCGCATCTCAACGTCTGGCTCACTTCCATCTCGGAACAGTGGTCGGTCATCGCCGTGCAGGGGCCGAAGTCCCGCGACATCATCGCGCCGCTGGTCGAAGGCATCGACATGTCGGATGCCGCGCTGCCGCATATGTCGGTGCGCGAAGGCAAGATCTGCGGTGTGCCGACACGCCTGTTCCGCATGTCGTTTTCGGGCGAACGCGGCTTCGAGGTCAACGTGCCCGCCGACTACGGCGAGGCCGTTTGGGAAGCCCTGTGGGCCGAAGGCCAGAAGCACGGCGCCTGCGCCTACGGCACCGAGACGATGCACGTGCTGCGCGCGGAGAAGGGCTACATCATCGTCGGCCAGGACACTGACGGCACCGTCACGCCCGATGACGCCGGTCTCGGCTGGGCAGTCGGCAAGAAGAAGACCGACTTCGTCGGCATTCGTGGCCTGAAGCGCCCCGACCTGGTGGCCAAGGGTCGCAAGCAACTTGTCGGCTTGAAGACGAAGGACCCGAATGTCGTGCTTGAGGAAGGTGCGCAGATCGTCGCCGATCCCAAGCAGCCGATCCCGATGAAGATGCTCGGCCACGTCACCTCAAGCTACTGGTCGGAAAATTGCGGCCGCTCCATAGCGTTGGCCTTGGTTGCCGGCGGCCAGGATCGTCTGGGTGAAACGCTTTATGTGCCGATGCCCGACAGCACCATTGAGGTCGAAGTGACCGGCATGGTGTTCTTCGATGAGAAGGGAGCGAACCTCAATGGCTAAGGCTGCTGTGAAAAAGCCGGCTTCCGCATCGGTCGAGCGCCGTCCGGCACTCCACGGCCGCGAGACATCCGGTTCAAACGTCAAGGTCAGCGTTTTGCCGCCCGCCGAGCGCATGTCGCTGAGGGCACCTGAAGCGTCGGTCGCTTCGCTCTCGCGCGCTCTCGGCGTAACCTTGCCGCAAAAGCCCAAGACATCGGCCAGCAAGAATGGCCGCACCGTGTTCTGGCTTGGTCCGGATGAATGGTTCGTCATCGACGAAGCCGGCGGCGACCCGCTTGACGATTGCGCGAAAGCGAAAGCCTTGCATTCCGCGGTCGGCGTCTCGCATCGCAACGTTGCCTTTGCCGTCTCGGGTGCGGGAGCCGTCGCAACGGTTAGCGCTGGTTGTCCGCAGGACCTCTCCCTTGACGCGTTCCCGGTTGGCGCGTGCTCGCGCACCGTGATGGGCAAGTCGGAAATCCTGCTCTATCGCCCGGCGGCGGACACCTTCCGCGTCGAATGCTGGCGCTCGTTCTCCGACTATGTCTTTACGTTCCTGACGGAAGCGACGCGCGACGCGGCAGCCTGAGCGATCACACGATTGCGTCGAGGGCCTGCCGCTGGCGGTGCATTTCGAGGAAAATCCGGTAGTCCCGGTCGAAGCGGGTAGCCGCAGCCTTGTCCGGCTGCCGCTGCTTGCCTTCTTGCTGCATGCCGATGCACGCCTTGGCCAGATCGGGATATTGGCCTGCGGCTGTCGCCGCGACCGTGGCTGTGCCGATAAGAACGGAATCCGACAAAGGCTCGACCACGGTGCATCCGGTGGCGTCGGAATAGAGCTCCATCAATAGCGGGTTCTTGGTGTGCCCCCCGGTCACGTGCAGCGTGTCGATCAGGTAGCCGTTTTCGTTCATTTTCTCGAGCACGTGGCGAACGCCGAGCGCAATTGAAACGGCTGTGCGCCAATAAAGCCGGCACAGGCTGTCGAAGGATGCGTCGAGCGTCAGGCCGCTGATGACGCCGACCGCATGCGGGTCGGCAAGCGGCGAGCGGTTGCCGTGAAAATCCGGCAGCACATGCAGGCGTCCGGCGAGGTCCAGGCCTTCCGTCGCGCGCAGTTGCATTATCCGGTTCACGATCCGCGTGTGCATTGCAACGTCCGGCTCGCCGCCTGCGCCGTGGCTGCGGATGACGTGGTCGAGCAGTGCGCCGGTGGCGGACTGGCCACCTTCGGTCAGCCATAGATCGGGCAGCGCGGCGCCGAAGTACGGTCCCCAGAAACCGGTAAAGGGCTGCGGCTTTGAAGACAGCGCCATCACGCAGCTCGATGTCCCAGCGATGAGCGCCAGATGGCGGCTGATCTTCGAATTGTCGCCTGCGAAACCGCCCAGAACGCCCAGTGCCCCTGCATAGGCATCGATGACACCTGTGCCGACGATGCAGTTTTGCGTCAGGCCAAGTTCGGTTGCCGCTTGCGGCAGGAGTGGCCCCAGGGCTGTTCCGACCGGACTTGCCCGCTCTGGCAGACTTGCATGTTCGAACAGGTCTTCGAG
The DNA here is from genome assembly GCF_057809835.1 of Mesorhizobium sp. FG116. Classification (NCBI taxonomy): domain Bacteria; kingdom Pseudomonadati; phylum Pseudomonadota; class Alphaproteobacteria; order Hyphomicrobiales; family Phyllobacteriaceae; genus Mesorhizobium; species Mesorhizobium sp. FG116. Next base: position 31,582 of record NZ_JBMDKS010000022.1, on the reverse strand, counting down.
CCCTATGGTGTGGAAGAAATCCGGACGCCACGGCTTCGCTTCATGGGCAAGATAGGTCCATTTCGCGGTCAAGGTGCATTGCGAACGGGCCGACGTTCCCGTCGCTTTCCATGAAAGGAAATCGGCGAGGTCGAAGAGGTATCCGGCCCGCTCCCAGCTTTGCGGCAGGTGGCGCTTCAGCCACATCAGCTTCGGCATCGCCATTTCCGGCGACATCACGCCGCCCACATAGCCAAGCACGTCGTGGTTGGTGCGCGTGCATTCGTCGGCCTCGTCGATGGCGCGGTGGTCGAGCCACACGATCGTGTCCCATCGGGCTTCGCCGCCGGCCGATACACTGAGCTGTCTGCCTTCGGCATCGCGCGCCACCAGCGAGCATGTGGCATCGAACGCCAAGCCTACGATGTCGCTCGGCGCGACCTTCGCCTTATCGCGCGCGTCCCGCACGGCTTTGCAAACGGCGCGCCAGATGTCTTCCGAATCGTGTTCGGCGTGGTTGGGCGAGGGCTGGTGCATGGCGATCGGGTGTTCGGCGCGGCCAAGCAGCACGCCCTTGCAGTCGAACACACCGGCCCGCGCGCTGCCCGTGCCAACATCGACAGCGCAGACATATCCGCTCTTCAATACGCCGCTCTCTTGTCCCAAAGCCTGCAGGATCAGGTTTTTGCAACCTGTCGGCGACTATAGAGTCCGCCGCTGCCGGCGCAAGCGCAAGGGTGGACTTCTGCTCTAGCGCGCGTTGGAAAGATAGCGCGTAAGCGTCGCGCGTGCGCCGTTTGCCCAAAGTTCCTGCAAGGCGCTTGCGAAGGCTGCCGAGAAGGTGCTCGACCGGCCGACAGCGCCATAGATGTCTTCCATGGCGAGCCATATGCCGGGGTCGTTGCGGGCTGCCTTTGCCGTTGCCTGCATGCGATCCCAGTTGGGATCGTTGGGCTCTATCACAGCGCCGGAATCAGTCGTGCCTTGGCAATAGCGGCACCAGAGCGCGGATTCCAGCGCCAGCCCTTCAACGCTTTTTCCAGCCTTCAGGCGGTCGGCGATGGTCGGAATGATGAACTTCGGCTGGCGGTTCGATCCGTCCAGGCAAAGCCGTCGCACGGTGTCGCCGATCTTCGGATTGGAAAACCGCTTTTCGATCAGTCTGTAGTAGTCCGACAGGCTGGTGTTGGGCACCGGCGGAACGGTCGGGATAATTTCATCGTGCTCGATCTTGGCCAGGAAATCGCGCACCAGCGGCTCCTGCATCGCCTCGTGCACGAAATGGATGTCCATCAATCCGGCCGGGTAGGCAATCGCCGCATGGCCGCCGTTGAGGATGCGGATCTTCATCAACTCGTAGGGCGCGACATCGGGCACGAACTGCACGCCGACTTTTTCCAGCGGCGGACGCCCGTCGGTAAAATGGTCCTCCAGCACCCATTGCCGGAAGGGTTCGCAGAAAACCGGCCAACTGTCTTCCACGCCGAAATCGTCCGCGAGAATCTTGCGCTCCCTGTCCGTTGTGGCCGGCGTAATGCGGTCGACCATGCTGTTCGGAAAGGCCACGCTGTTCGACACCCAATCCGCGAGGTCCTCGTCGATCAGGCGCGCCAGGCCGATCACGCCGTCGGCGGTCACGCGGCCATTGTGGGGAATGTTGTCGCAAGACATGACCGTAAACGGCACCGTTCCTTCCTCGCGCCGGCGCATCAGGCCCGCAAGGATGATGCCGAAAACCGTTTTTGGCTGGGCGATGTTGGCGGCGTCGGCCGTGATATCAGGGTTGGTCGGGTCGAAGTGGCCCGAAGCCGGGTCAATGAAATAGCCGCCCTCGGTAATGGTCAGAGAAACGATGCGGATCGACGGGTCGGCCAGCCGCTCAATCGTGGCTGCGGCATCGCCGGGCGCCACGAAATCCACCATCGAGCCTGTAACCCGCGCGCTGACCTGGTCCTCGTCCTGTTCGACAACCGTCGTCAGCCAATCCTGTTCTGCCAATTTTGCCCGGCCGATCTTCTCGCCTTCGAACACGCCGGCTCCGACAAGCGCCCAGTCATGGCCTTCGCCGGCATTGAACAGGTCGTCGAGATAGACCGCCTGATGCGAGCGATGGAAGTTGCCGACACCGAAATGCAGGATGCCGGGCGAAAGCCTGTCCCGGTCGTATTTCGGCCGCGCGACCTTTACCGGCAGCGTGGCGAGGCTTTTCGACGACAGCTTGATGGTCATGGCAGTATTCCCTTCCAACAGCCCGGATGCCCTCAGTTCATCCAGTTGCCGCCATCGACATTGTAGGTCTGGGCAACGATGTAGTCGGCGTCAGTGCTGGCGAGGAAAACGGCCATGCCGGTCAGATCCTGCGCCGTTCCCATGCGCCCGTAGGGCACGCTTTCACCGACCAGTCTTTTCTTCTCGCCCAGCGGCCGCTTCTCGTATTTGGCGAACAGCGAATCGACATGTTCCCAGTGCTCGCCCTCGACCACGCCCGGCGCGATGGCGTTGACGTTGATGCGGTGCTTGATGAGGTCGAGCCCGGCCGACTGCGTGATCGAAATGACAGCCGCCTTGGTCGCGCAGTAGACGGCCACAAGCGCCTCGCCGCGCCGGCCGGCCTGGCTTGCCATATTGATGATCTTGCCGCCCTTGCCGCGGGCAATCATGGAGCGGGCCGCAGCCTGCAGCATGAACAGGGTCCCGGCGACATTGACCGAAAACAGCCTGTCAAAGCTTGGCCGCGTGATCGCGACGATGGGCGCGAGATCGAAAAGTGCTGCGTTGTTGATGAGGATGTCGAGACCGCCGCATTGGCGCTCGACCGCATTTATCGCAGCTTCGATAGACGTTTGATCGGTCACGTCCAGATGGACCGGCCAGGCCTTGGACCCAAGCTCGGCTGCGGTCGCCTGTGCCGCCGCATAGTTGATGTCGGCGATGGCAACCGTCGCCCCCTCGCGGATATAGGCTTCGGCGAAGGCGCGGCCGATGCCCCGCGCCGAACCAGTAACAAGAGCCGACTTGCCTTCAAGGCGCATCTAGAGGGCTTTCCCGTCAGCGCCGAAGCGGTGCACCTTCGACGGGTTGGGCGTCAGGTAAATGGTGTCGCCGTGCTGCACGGCAAGCTCTCCGTCAGCCCGCACCGTCAGCGGTCCAATGCCATCGGCTTGCACATGCAGGAAGGTGTCGGAGCCGAGATGTTCGGCTACGCCGACCTTGGCCTTCCAGGTTCCTTCGCTGGTCGAAATCTTCAGGTGTTCCGGCCGAATGCCGATCGTCCTGGCACCGTGCTTTGCGGCAGCTTCGCCTTCGATCAGGTTCATTTTCGGCGACCCGATGAAGCCTGCGACGAACAAGTTCTGCGGCTTCCTGTAGAGGTCCATTGGCGAGCCGACCTGCTCGACATTGCCGGCGTTCAGAACCACGATCTTGTCGGCCATGGTCATCGCCTCGATCTGGTCGTGGGTGACGTAGATCATGGTCGTCTTCAGTTGATGATGGAGTTCGCTGATCTCCAGCCGCATGGTGCCGCGCAGCGCCGCATCGAGGTTGGACAGCGGCTCGTCGAACAGGAAAGCCGATGGCTGGCGCACGATGGCGCGGCCGATGGCGACGCGCTGGCGCTGCCCGCCCGACAGTTGGCCGGGCCGACGCTCGAGATAATTGGTCAGGTTCAGAACCCGCGCCGCCTCGGTGACTTTGCGGTCGATCACCTCCTGGCTTTCGCCGGCCATCTTCAGCGGGAAGGCGATGTTCTTGGCCACCGTCATGTGCGGATAGAGCGCGTAGGACTGGAACACCATCGAAAGCTTGCGCTTGGCCGGCGCCTCGTTGGTCACGTCGCGGCCGTCGATGTTGATCGAGCCGCCGCTGACGTCTTCAAGTCCGGCGATCAGGCGCAGCAGCGTGGACTTGCCGCAACCTGACGGCCCGACAAAGACCACGAACTCACCATCCTCGATGTTGAGGTCGATGTTGGGGATGATGGTCGTCGCCCCGAAGGACTTGCTGACCTGCTTGAGCGTGATGTTTCCCATAAGATTACTCCGCGAGCGGTGCTGGGCTTATTTGACGGCGCCGAAAGTCAGGCCGCGCACGAGTTGCTTCTGGCTGAACCAGCCGAGAACGAGGATCGGTGCGATGGCGAGCGTCGACGCGGCTGAAAGCTTGGCCCAGAACAGGCCCTGTGGACTTGAGAACGAGACGATGAACGCGGTCAGCGGCGCGGCATTGGTGGTGGTCAGCCGGATCGTCCAGAAGGCTTCGTTCCAGGCCAGGATGATGTTCAACAAAAGCGTCGAGGCGATGCCCGGCACGGCCATCGGCGTCAGCACATAGACGATCTCGCCCCACAAGGACGCGCCGTCCATGCGCGCCGCTTCGAGGATTTCGCCGGGAATCTCGCGGAAGTAGGTGTAGAGCATCCACACCACGATCGGCAGGTTGATGAGCATCAGCATCACGGTGAGGCCGCCGCGATTGTCTAGCAGGTTCCAGTCCCTAAAGATCAGGTACATGGGAACAAGCACCGCCACGGCCGGCATCATCTTGGTGGAAAGCATCCACATCAGGATGTCCTTGGTGCGGTTCGTCGGCGAGAAAGCCATCGACCACGCGGCAGGTATCGCCACGATCAAGGCAAGGATCGTCGAGCCGACCGACAGGATCACCGAGTTCATGAACGGCTTGAAGTAATTGTACTGCGACTGAACCTCGGCGTAGCTTTCCAGCGTGCCCGACGGCACGAGGTTGAAGCCTGCAATCGCCTCCGTTTCGGATTTGAAGCTGGTGATGATGGTGTAGAGGATCGGGAAGAAAATCAGCAGGGCAACGATCCATGCTGCGATCGTCCAGCCAAGCTTCGTGCTGCCTGATACGGTGCGGGCCATTGCTTGTCCTCCCTACTTGTCCAGGTTCTTGCCAACGGCGCGCATCAGGAAGAAGGCGACGATGTTGGCGAGTACGACAGCGATGATGCCGCCAGCCGAGGCTCCGCCGACGTCGTAGCCGAGCAGCGCGGTGCGGTAGATCAGGAACGGCAGGTTGGTCGAGGCGTAGCCCGGACCGCCATTGGTGGTGACCAGAATTTCCGCGTAGATGCCGAGCAGGAAAATGGTCTGGATCAAGATGACCACGGTGATCGCACGCGCCATGTGCGGCAGCGTCAGATAGATGAACCGGCTGACGGGGCCGGCCCCATCCATTTCGGCTGCTTCCTTCTGCTCGCCGTCCAGCGATTGCAGCGAGGTGAGAAGGATCAGCGTCGCGAAGGGCAGCCACTGCCAGGCCACGATCAGGATGATGGAAAAAAGCGGGTATTGCGCGAACCAGTCGATGGGCTGAAGCCCGAAGAAACGGGCGATGTCGGCAAAGACGCCATAGCCCGGATGCATCAGCATGTTCTTCCAAACCAATGCAGCCACCGGCGGCATGACGAAGAACGGCGAGATGACCAGGATGCGCACGATGCCTTGGCCAAAGATCGGCTGGTCAAGCAGCAGCCCCATGGCAATGCCGCCGATCACCGTGATCAGCAGCACTCCCACCACGATCACCAGCGTGTTCCAGATCGACTGGAAGAAGGCGGGATCGGTGTAGAAGAATTTGTAGTTGAACAGGCCGCCGAAGCTGACGTTTCCGGGGTTCAGTAGATTGTAGTTCTGGAACGAGAACCACAGCGTCATCGCCAGCGGCACGATCATCCAGATCAGCAGCAGGACGACCGAAGGCGCCATCATGAAGCGGGCAAGCGTGCGGGTCTGTCGGGTAGCCATGGCAATCACCGTCTCGTCGAACAGCTTTCGATATGGTCAAAAGTGGCCGCCCGGACCGGGAGCCGGGCGGCCAAGGCACCGGGAGGTTGCCTTACTTGATGTAACCGGCGCGGGTCATTTCGCGTACGGACGCGGCCTGCGCTGCGGCCAAAGCATCATCCACGCTCGACTGGCCGGCAAGTGCTGCCGAGAAGAGCTGGCCGACGGTCGTGCCCAATCCCTGGAATTCGGGGATGGCGACGAACTGGACGCCGACATAGGGAACCGGCTTTACGGTCGGATGCGTCGGGTCGGCCGAATTGATCGAGTCCAGCGTCATCTTGGCGAAAGGCGCGGCCTTCTGGTACTCGGCGTTGTTGTAGAGCGAGGTGCGCGTGCCGGGAGGAACGTTCGCCCAGCCTTCCTTGGAAGCGACGAGGTCGAGATAGCCCTTGCTCGTTGCCCAGGCCACGAACTTCTGGGCCGCTTCGGCCTTCTGCGTGCCAGCCGGAATGGCGAGCGACCATGCCCACAGCCAGTTGCCGCGCTTGCCAAGCCCGTTGTCGGGGGCCAGCGCATAGCCAACCTTGTCGGCAACCGTCGAGTCCTTAGGATTGGACACGAAGGAAGCCGCAACCGTGGCATCGATCCACATGCCGCACTTGCCCTGCTGGAACAGCGCGAGGTTTTCGTTGAAGCCGTTGGACGACGCGCCTTGCGGTCCGGCGTCCTTCATCAGGTCGATGTAGAACTGTAGCGTGTTCTTCCATTCGGGCTGGTCGAACTGCGGCTGCCACTTCTCGTCGAACCAGCGTGCGCCGAAGGAGTTGGACATGGCCGTCAGGAAGGCCATGTTCTCACCCCAGCCCGCCTTGCCGCGCAGGCAGACGCCGTTGATGTCGTTGGCGCGGTCTGTCATCTTGCGCGCCGCGTCGGCAATGAATTCCCAGGTCGGCGCGTCGGGCATGGTCAGCCCCGCCTTTTCCATCAGGTCCTTGCGGTACATGACGAACGAGCTTTCGCCGTAGAACGGCGCGGCATAGAGTTTGCCGTCCATCGACAGGCCGCCGGCAATCGCCGGGATGATGTCGGCCGCGTCATAATCTGCGCCGAGATTGTCGAGCGGCAGGAGCCAGTTCTGCTTTGCCCAGATCGGCACTTCATAGGTGCCGATGGTCATCACGTCATACTGGCCGCCCTTGGTGGCGATGTCGGTGGTGACGCGTTCGCGCAGGACGTTTTCTTCGAGCGTAACCCACTGCAATTCGATGCCGGGGTTCTTGGCGGTGAAATCATCGGTCAGCTTCTGCATGCGGACCATATCGCCATTGTTGACCGTGGCGATGGTGATGGATTCGGCGTGAGCGCCAAATGCAAGAACGCTAGCCGAGCACAATCCGAGAATGAGTGCGTGAAGTCTCATCAAAATCCTCCCAAAACCAAGTTGAGCATTTGCCTTGGCTATGGGCAATTACTCACTTAAAGTGATTTATATGTCAAGCGGGATTCGTGATTGGCCCGAAATGCTGTGGACATGGCTGCGGGCGCAGGGGTAGCGCGAACTGGAATCCGATCCCGAGACGGGGCGGGTGAGGCATGATCTTTCCACCGGCGCAAACTGATGGCCGGCCAGGAAAACGGGACGTGGGGATTGGAGATCGGCGACAGCCGATCAGGCGGGATCAGCCGGCGAGGGCTGCTGCCGCCGTGCGCTCGTCGGTTATCAGGCCGTTGATCAGGCGCCGGTTCATCGCCGCCAGTATGCCGGGCAGCTTGCGCTCGCCCATGGCAAGCGCGACAACCAGCGAGCTCTCCCGTGAAGGTAGCGGCGCTGACGAAACGCGGTCGTTGGTGATGCCTTCGATGAAGCGCCCTTCGTGATCGAACACCCAGCCGACGATCTCGGCCACGCCGCCGGCTTTTTGCAGCGCTTTCAATTCGGTTTTGGTGATGAAGCCGTCCTCATAGAGCGGCGCGTTGGGGCCAAGGTCGCCAATGCCGACGAAGGTGACATCGGCCTTTGCCGCCAGTTCAAGCGTAGGCTGGATCATCGGCTGGCTAAGCAGCATTTCCCGCTCTTTCGGCGACGAGGCGATGACCGGCAGCGGCATCGGGAAGGACCGCGCCTTGACGCGGTCCGACATCGTGAAAATCACGTTGTAGAAGGCGGCCGAACCGTCCGGCGAGATGTTTCCGGTCAGCGACACCACCTTGTGGTGCGGGCAATCCATCGACGGCAATTGCTCGATGGCCGCCTTCAGTGTGCGCCCGGTGCCGATCGCCATCACAATCGGTTCGGTCGAAAGCAGGCGCTTTTCGATTTCCGCGGCGGCGGCCTCGGCAATGCCGATGGTGGTTGATTGCGAAGTGGGGTCGCTTGGCACCACCTCGACCAGATCGAGAGCAAAGCGAGCTTTCAGCCGCGCCGCCAGGTCGAGGCAGTTGGCGATCGGATGGTCGACGCGGACCTTGATGAGCCGTTCGGATACGGCCAGCGAAACCAGTCGCTGTGCAGTCTGGCGCGAGATGCCGAGCTTTGCCGCAATCTGGTCCTGCGTGTTGCCGGCCACGTAATAAAGCCAACCTGCGCGGGCGGCGTCGTCCAACCTGCCGCCGCCACTTTCCGGGCGGTTGTTCATTATTTGGTCGGTCCTCGCTGGGACATGAGCATTCCTTCAATCGCGGAAGTTACTATGCAAGCTTTGAAGCAATTGTCCATCGACAAGAGCATTTACCCGAAACGATTGATGGTGGAATGTGCGGCCAGGCTTGGGCCCGACATCCATCTGGAATACCGCCCGTCTTGCGGCGGGCCTGATCGACCCATACGTTTGGATGACGCTCAGGGAGATATGACGATGGCCGGTCATGCAAAACCAGACGCCGCCAAGCGCGGCAAGACTTCAGCGGTGAAATCGCTCGAAAAGGAGAGGCGCGAGGACATCAACGAAGAAGAGCTGGAAGAGGGTCTTGAAGACACGTTCCCCGCCAGCGATCCGGTCTCGGTTACCTCCAGCGCCATCCCCGGCGGGCCGGCCAAGCCGGGCAAGGCAAAGACCGTGAAAGGCCGCAAGCCGGGGCGCTAGTTACTCGCAGATGAGCCAGCGCAGACGGGAGACGACCGGGCGGGCCATGCGGTGGTCCGCCGGTTGTCCATCCTGCATGAAATGATTGCCGTCAAAACGTCGACGGCATGATCCACGGGTTGACGCCGATGCCAAGTCTCGGTCCCTCGCTCGGCGCAACGGTAGGCTTCGACTTTTCTAGCGATCCGGTCGAGGAACAGTCGAGCTTGGTGGCGCTTTGCGCGCAGGTCATTGCCGTATCAGCCTTGGTCGCTACGGGTTGGGTGGATTGGGCGGCCATTGCTCCACTGGACAAGGCAAGCAGGGTCGCAAGGGCGAAAGCGGTTGTTTTCACCGTCATTCTCCGTTCGGGTGGTGGTAAATTTCGTACGTGTACGGTTGAAAATCTAACCTTACGTAAGGTCGAATTCAAGGAAAATTGTACGTGTACGACTTTTTCCTTACGTTACGGCAAGCACGCGCTGTGGAAGCGTGCGTCCAAACTTGAAGGACCGTAGAAATTGCCTTCGGATGATGTCGCGGAGAGTAATCACTTACCGGCTCAGCAGGTTGCCGGCTCGTCGCTCAACGGTGCAATGGGTCCTGACTTGAATCCTGCCAGCGCCAGATCGTACATGCGCTCGACGAATTGCTGCGGGTCGCCGAACTTGTAGCTTGGAAACGAGATCAGCAGCAGAATTGCGCCGTGCCCGATCGCCCACATCATGGTCGCGATGGCTCGGGGATCGCCTCTCAGCTTGCCTGCATTGACGCAGGCCTCGATGCGCCCGATCAAAAGTTCCATTGCAGGGTTGCGCTCGTCCGGCTGTCCGGGTTCGAGCTTTTCCGGCGGCGTCATGTGTTCGGTGCCCGCCACGATGCGGTATTCGTTCGGATTGCCAAGCCCGAAGACGGCGTATTCGATCATCACGGCGCGCAGCGCGTCCAGCGGATCGTCCGGGCGGTTCTGCTCAATGCGCCGCGCAAGCCCCTCGAATGCGTCTTCGGCCAACGCATAGAGAATTTCCTGCTTGTCCCTGAAATACGAGTAGACCGACATCGGGGCCATGCCCACGCGCGCCGCCAGCTTGCGGATGGTCAAGGCGTCGTAGCCTTCTTCCTGCACGAGCCTGTGTGCGGCGGTGATCAGTTCGGAGCGCAGATTCTCCTTGTGCAATTCGCGACGCTGCTTGGCGTTGTGCAACACCCGGTCACCTTTCTCATTCCCGCCGCCGGATTCCTATATAAAGGCCGTGGGAGAGGGGGCAAGATGCCGTAGGGGAACATGGTTGATGCGCATCAACCTGTTTTCAAAAAGCTGCGTCAGGCCTGCCGGGTTTCAGGTTCGGCAAAGGTCAGGGTCAGCCATCGGGCGGTCAGCGCCGGCTTCTTGGCACCCTCGATTTCAACCGTCACGTCGTGCGTTACCTGCACCCAGCCCGACGGGCGTGCCTTGACGTCTGCAAGCAGGAAACGGGCGCGGATGCGCGAGCCGGTCTTGACCGGTGCGAGGAAGCGGATCTGCTCGAAGCCGTGGTTGACGCCCATTTTGCCCTTTTCCAGCGGCGGCAGCGTCTCGAACGTCATCGCCGACAGCAGAGACAACAGCAGGAAGCCGTGGGCTATGGTGCCGCCGAACGGCGTCTCCAGCGCCGCGCGCTCGGGGTCGCAATGGATGAACTGGTGGTCGTCGGTCGCATCGGCGAACTGGTCGATCATGGTCTGGGAAACCACGCGCCAAGGCGAGACGCCGACTTCCTTGCCGACGCTGTCGAGAAGCTGCTCAAGTGTGATCGGGGTCATTCGGATCGTTTCTCTTCTCGGGCCCTGTCGCTTGCGCGGGCACCAATAGAGGGTTGCGCCGGGCTTGTCATCCGGCGCAACTGAAATCCCGATATGCCGATGGAGCTACTCGGCCGGTTCCATGTTGGTGTAGGCGGCTTCCTCGAGTTCGCGCTTCAGGCGCGCTTCCTCATGCGATTTCGGCTGCACGAAGCGGCCAAGCAACAGGTAGGCGACGGGCGTCAGGAACAGCGTCGAGATCGCGGCAAGGCCGAGACCGCCGACGATCACCCAGCCCAGAGCAATGCGCGCCTCGGCGCCCGCGCCGCTCGCCAGCACCAGAGGCAGGCCGCCGAGCACCGTGCAGATCATCGTCATCATCACCGGCCGCAGCCGGATGTTGGAGGCTTCCTCGATTGCTTCGCGCACACCCAGTCCGCGGTCGCGCAACTGATTGGCGAACTCCACGATCAGGATGCCGTTCTTCGCCATCACGCCCACCAGAAGCACAAGGCCGATCTGGCTGTAGGCGTTGAGGCTGGTGCCGGTTATGAGCATCGCGATGATGGCGCAGGCGAGACCCAGCGGTACCGTCGCCATGATGATGATGGCGGAAACGAAGCTTTCGAACTGCGCCGCCAGCACGAGCAGGATGATGACGAGCGCGAAGCCGAAAATGGTGATCATGCCGCTGTTGGTTTCGCCAAGCGTTGCCGCCTCGGCCAGCGGCAAAAGGCGTGCGCCTGCCGGCAACAGCGGGTTGGCGATGCCTTCTACCGTGTTCAGCGCGTCGCCCAGCGCGAAATCCTGCGCGAGGTTGGTCGTAATGGCCACCGAAGCCTGCTTCTGTTCGCGCTCAAGCGTCGGCGGAACCGCCTTTTCCGTCAGCGTTGCGATGGTCGACATCGGCACGTAGCGGCCGTCGCCGGTCTTTAGGAATACGTTCTCGAGGTCGGTCGGGTCGTTGATCGGGTTGGTGGTGGACACCAGCTTCACGCCAAAGGAGCGGTCGCCGATATAGACGTCGCCGATGTCGTTGCCGTCCAGCATCGCCTGCATGGTGTTGGCAAGGCCGGTGATGTCGATGCCGAGGTCGGAGGCCCGCTGCCTGTCGATGGCCACCGCCAATTGCGGCTGGGTCGGGTCGACGGACAGCCGGGGCTGCTCGAAGCGCGGATCGTCATGCAGGGCATCGATGACCTTGTTCGCCGCCTGGCTCAGCGCCGCGCGGTCGTTACCCACCAGCGCAAACTGCAAGCCGTTGCCGGCGCCGCGTATGCCCAGGCTGTTCGGCTGGACCGGGAACACCTGCAGGCTCGGCACCTTTTCCGCAAGCTTGCGTATCTCGGCCATGATCTGCTGCTGGCTGCGCGTGCGCTCGTTCCACGGCGCCAGCGTCACCACCATGAAGCCGCTGTTGTAGGCGCCGTTGTTGCCGGCAAACTGGAAGGTGCTCTGGATCTCGCCCGACTGGCGCATCGGCTGCATCAGCGCTTCGATCTCGCGCATCTGCGAGGCGGTGTAGTCAAGGCTCACGCCTTGCGGCGCATTGATGCGCAACAGCACGGCCGAGCGGTCTTCCGTCGGCGTCAATTCCTGGCGGATGGTGCCGAACAGGGCAAAGGCGGTGCCGGCAAACAAAAGCGCCACCAGCACGACCAGCCACGGTGCGTTGAGGCACATGCGCAGGCTGCGCCGATAGAAATCGCCAAGCTTCTTGCCGATCCTGCCGCCAATGCCGCGATTGCCCTCATGGTGAAGCGAAGCACCGCTCAGCATGCGCGACGCCAGCATCGGGCAAAGCGTCAGCGCCACGACGCAGGACAGAAGCACCGACATGGCAAGCACGAAACCGAATTCGCGAAACAGGCCGCCCGTCTGGCCGGGCAAAAACGAGATTGGCACGAACACGGCAATCAGCGTTGCTGTGGTGGCGATGACGGCGAAGAACACTTCCTTTGCACCCAGCACGGCGGCGGCACGCGGCCCCAGTCCTTCGTTGCGCCTTCGCACGATGTTTTCCAGCACCACGATGGCGTCGTCCACGACAAGGCCAGTCGCCAGCACCAGCGCCAGCAGCGTCAGGATGTTGATCGAGAAACCGGCGAGGTAGATGGCGGCGATGGTGCCGATCATCGCCACCGGCATCGACAGGGCGGGGATCAGTGTTGCGCGCCAGTCGAGCAGGAACACATAGATGACGATCAGCACGATCGACACGGCCAGCATCAGCGCGATCTCGACTTCGTGCACCGCGCCGTTGACGAACACCGCGTCATCGCTGGTGATCTTGATGTTCATGCCTTGCGGAAGGCTTTCCTGAAGCTTGGCGACCACCGCCTTCACGCCGTTCGAAATATCGAGCGTATTGGATTCCGCGGCACGCACGATGCCGATGCCGATGCCTGTCTTGCCATCCGAGCGCAATGTGCTCTGGCCGATGTCGGGGCCAAGCGTCACGGTTGCCACGTCGCCTATGTGGGTCGTGCCGTCGATGACGATCTGCTCGAAGGCTTCAGGCGTGGTCACGTCCGCCGTGGTGCGAACGATCAGGTTCTGGTCGCTGGTGGTGATCGAGCCGGACGGGGAATCGAAAGCAACCGAGGCCAGTACGCGACGCAGGTCGGCGACGGTATAGCCGAGGCTCGCGAGCTTCGCCTGGTTGACGTCGATGCGGAAGATCTTCTCGCGGTCGCCGTAAATCTGCACGTCGGCGACACCAGGAACCGCGGCCAGCGTGTCCTCGATCTGGTCTTCGACAATCGTCGTCATGTCCTCGACAGACATGGTGTCGGAGGTCACGGCCAAGCGCATCACGGCATCGGAATTGGCGTCCGCCTTGACGATGCGCGGTGTATCGGCTTCGTCCGGAATCTGGTTGGCGACACGTCCGACGGCATCGCGCACATCGGAGGCCGCGACGTTGAGATCGACACCGTCGTTGAATTCGATGGTCACGCGGCTGGAGCCGAAGGTCGAGCGCGACGAGATCGATTTGACGCCCGAGACACGGGCTACCGCGCCTTCGAGTATGTCGGTCAGCTCGCGGTCGACGGTTTCGGCTGCCGCGCCGGTAAAGGTGGTGTTGACCGAAATCACCGCCCGGTCCACGTCCGGCAGTTCGCGCACCTCCACACCGTAGAAGGCAGCAAGGCCGGCAACGGCAATCAGCGTATTAAGGACGAAGGCCAGCACCGGGCGACGGATAAAGAGCGCCGTCAGTCCCGTTTCGCTGTTTTTGGTTTCTTCCGTCATTGCGGCATCCCGCTCACGAGCCGTCGGCTTCGACGGCTGGCGATGCACCGCCTGCCGCAACGCTCACGCCGCCGCCGTCGCGAACGCTTTGCACGCCTTCGGTCACGACGATGGCGCCCGGCTTGATCTGCCCGTCGATAAGGACGCTATCCGTATTGCGCTGGACGATGCGCACCGGCACGCGCTTGGCCTTGCCGTCTTCCACCGTCCACACGAAAGCACCATCGGTGCCCCACTGCACGGCCAACGGGCTGACCGCAGGGTAAGTGTCGCCGGCAAACTGCATGCCGATCTGGAAAGACATGCCGGCGCGCAGCGAATCCGACGGATTGGCGATCGCCGCCTGCACCCAAAGCGTGCGGCTTTTCTCGTCGATGCGATTATCTATCGCCGAAACCGCGCCGCTGTACTCATTGTCCGGATTGGCTAGCGGCGTCGCCTTGATCGCAGCGCCGATCTTGATTGCGGAGGCAAAGCGCTCCGGCACGTAGAAATCGACAAGGATGCTCGATCGGTCGTCGATGGTGGCGATGGAAGACTGGCTGGTGACGTAGTTGCCTGCCTCGATCGGCAGGATGCCGACGACACCGGAAATGGGGGAGGTGATCGAGCGCCGCTCCAGCGCCACTTGCGCGTCGTGCAGCGAAAGCTCGGTGTTGCGCAATGCCAGTTCGGCGTCGGTCAACTGCACCTGCGTTGCCGCGTTGGAGGCGCGCAACTGGCGCACGCGCTCGGCCTTGGCCACGGCGTCATCGCGTTCGGCTTTGGCGCGCTCGACGGCGATTTCTTCGGTTGCCGAATCCAGTTCGGCGATAACCTCACCCTTTTCGACATGCGCGCCGGACTGGACGAGGATGTCCGTCAGGCGTCCCGATCCATAGGGGGTGACGGCCACGGTCGCCTTGGCGCGGCCTGTGCCGATAGCCTGCAGGCGGTCGTTGATGGTGGCTGTGGTCGCCGGTGCGGCAACGACCATGACCTGCTGGCGGTCCGAATTTCCGCCCTGCGCATCACGCCGAATTGAACCGGTTTCGGTCTTCGCCGTCGAGGCGTGCGCCCATTCGATGCCCCAGCGGGCCAGCACTTCGGGTGCTCCCGGGAAAAAGCTGACCCAGGCGGCGACCGCCGCGACAAGGATCACAAGTGCCAAAACGAGCTGTTTCCAGGCGGTCATCGGGGCTCCGGTATGCAATCTGATATTGCGTCAGCCGGTTCGTAACACCGAAACAAGACGACGCATTATACCGGCAAATCGCGAACAATGCGCGGTACAGGGCCGTTATGACAATTGTCCGGTCCCAAAGCACATTAATTCTGCGTAAGGTTGGCGGCTCCAAGCCCTGATAATTCGGCGCGACGTTTTCGACTCGATGGCCAAAAATCTCCCCTCAAGCTGGAAGCACGCGCCACAAGAGAAATTCGGCCCGGATCTTTTTGACGCCGGGAAGCTTCGAGAGGATGTTGCGATGAATGCTCTCGAACTCCTCTATCTCGTTTACGGAAACGAACAGCAGGTAGTCCGTGTTGCCGGCCACCGCGTAGCATTCTTCGATTGCTGGATGATGTCGCAGCGAGCGTTCAAACCGTTCCACGACACTCTTGTTGAGCGCCTCCAATTCGATCCAGATCGGAATCCTGGCGTTTGCGGCAAGGGGTTGCGGCTGCGCCATGACGCCTGCTCCGGGTGACGCCCGCGCGGTCATAATGCGCTAGTTGTGCCTCGCCTCGACGAGCGATGCGAAATATGAGGCTCCGAAGGGCAGCGCTTCATCGTTGAAATCGTACCATGCGCTGTGAAGAATACGACCATTGTCATCCGGCCCGTTACCGATCCAGCCATAGCATCCGGGCCGATCCTCGAGCATGAACGCGAAGTCCTCGACGATCATGGTCTGCGGCGGATTGGTCTCGACGCTGTTGAACACGTCCGATCCTGCAGCCTCTGCCGAGACGGCGGCAGAAGGCGAATTGATGAGCGTCGGATATTGCTGGACATAGGAAATCTTGCACTGCGCGCCGGTTGACATGCCGATACCCTCGACGATGCGGCGCACCGCAGGCTCCGCAGCCGCGCGGGCCTGGGGAGAGAACGCCCGGACGGTGCCGCGAATGGTGACGTTGTTCGGCAAGACGTTGTAGGCGTCGCCACCATGAATTTGTGTGGCGCTGACAACGATTGCATCCAGCGGATCGGTGTTGCGTGCAGCGATCTGCTGGAGCGCGACGAGGATGTGCCCGGCCGTCAGGACAACATCGGCTCCCTTCTGCGGTTGCGCAGCGTGCATGCCGGTGGATGACACCTCGATATCGAAACCGTCGCCCGACGCCATCATCGGTCCCGCCTTCACGGCAAAGGTTCCAATGTCCATGCCCGGCCAATTGTGCAAGCCGTAAATCTCGTCGCAGCGGAATTTCTCGAAAAGACCCTCGCGGATCATGCGTGCCGAGCCGCCGTCGCTGCCGCCCATCTCCTCGGCAGGCTGGAATATGAAGACGACGCGGCCTGCGAAATTCCGCGTCTCGGCAAGGTAGCGGGCAGCGCCGAGAAGCATCGTTGTGTGTCCGTCGTGCCCGCAGGCATGCATGACGCCCTTGTTCGTGGAGCGATGCGCAAAATCATTGCGTTCTTCGATCGCCAGCGCATCCATGTCCGCGCGCAGCCCGATGGAACGCTCGCTCTTATGATTGCCGTAAAGCACACCCACCACGCCGGTTCCACCAACGCCTTCCGTAACTTCGATGCCATAAGAGCGAAGTTTTTCGGCGACGAAGCTGGCGGTTTCATACTCCTGATAGGAGAGTTCGGGATTGGCATGCAGATGATGCCGCCACTCGGTCATTTCGCGTTGAAATTCAGCGATCCTGTTCTTGATGGGCATTGCTAGGATTTCCCGTTTCTTATGCTGTCATGGGCCTGGCGCAAATGCTCGCGCAGGATCGAAACCGCGCCGGCTTCGTCGCCCCGCCGACAGGCCTCGAGCAGTCTGCGATGTTCGGCAGCCGATTTTTCAGGGCGGGCCGCAATGGAACTCGCAATCACCTCCGCAAGGGCCGACGCCTTGTTGAGCTGCTCTATGGTTCGCAACAGCGTCTGTCGGTTCGACGGGCCGTATAGCGCATGATGGAAATCCCAGTTCATCTCCGAAAGCTTGGACGGGTCCGATGCTGCATCGGCGGCGTCGAGAGCCATTTCGGCCTTGGCAAAATCGAGTTTGCTGTGGTGCCGAAAGGCGGAGCTGAGTGCCAGCGGCTCCAGCAAAAGCCGCATCTCGAACAAATCGTCGACCACCCCTTGCTCAAGCTTTGCGACCCTTGCGCCCTTGTAGCCGGTGGCCTCGACCAACCCGTCCTCGGCGAGCGACTGCAGCGCATGCCGCAACGGCGTGCGGCTGATGTTGAGCTGTTCCGACAACGCTTCCTGTCGCAGCGGCTGTCCGGGGCGAAGCGTGCCGTTCAGGATCAACGCCCTGATCTGGTCGGCAGCGGATTCGGCTTGCGTCTTCTGTGTGTCTGTTGTCATAATTGTATCCAATAATTATTTCTGGATACAATGTCAACGCCGAAACCTCTGGCGGGCGCTCGACCTCGCGGTGACACCTTGAGAACCGTATCGGCACATGGAAACTTGGCCGCCGCCTGAAGACGCTCTAGCGCAGCTCTTCCATTTCGCGGATGCGGCGCGTGCCTTCGGTGTCCAGCTGGCGCGTCGCCGCGTCGATCAGCGTTTCGGCGATGACGAACAGGGAGGCCGAGGAGTCCCACGCCGAGGGCATGGCCGTGCGCCCGGCAATCACATGCCTGGCGAAGCGCGCGATAGGCGACAGCCACTGGTCGGTGATCAGCACGATCTGAACCCCTCGCTGGTGCGCCTTTTCGGCAAAGCGGACGAGGCTTTCCTGGTAGCGGCGGATGTCGAAGATCAGCAGCACGTCGTGCTTGCCCATGTCGATCAGCCGGTCGCGCCAGATGCTCTCCTGCCCGGACAGATGGAACACGTTGGGGCGGATGATCGCCATATGCGCCGCCATGTAGCGGGCGAGCGGATCGGTGAAGCGTCCGCCGATCAGGAACATGTGGCCGCGCCGGTCGGAAAGTTTCGTCGCAATATCGGTCAGCTGGCGGTCCGAGATGTGCCGGAACGTCTCGCGCAGATTGTCGAGCGTCGCCTCCAGCATCGGCGATGCTGTGCCGCCGCCAGCCGCCGCTGGCGCCAACGTCCGCGATGCCGGCGACTGCAATTGCGCGGCCAACTCGTCCTGGAGCGCCGACTGGAATTCGGGATAGTTGTGGAAGCCAAGCCTGGCGACGAAGCGCAGGATCGTCGGCGACGACACGCCTGCCTGCTGGGAGAAATCCGCCACCGTCCTCAGGCCGATCAGCGGATAGTTGGCAATCAGCGTCTGTGCCGCCCGCCGCTCTCCTGCGGGCATCGCGTCGAGGCGTTCGGCGATCAGTTCAGCGATACTGGAGGTCATCTGTTTGTTAATCCCAAGGCGATGGATCGCATTGCTGCCCCGCACTCACAAAACACATTTGACAAACTCGAACAATGTGTATGAAATCATCCAGAGTGGCGCAACTGAACAAAATACGTAACATATGATACGGCGCCTCGGGGAGACTATTTGGCTATGGGGAGTGAGCCAGACAGCCTTGCATCGGCCGCGACGGTCGAGGTGACGAATCCGGGCGGATCGAGCCCGTACCTGTTCACCTGCGACCACGCTTCCAATTTCATTCCGCCCGAATTCGGCACGCTCGGCCTCGATCCGAGCGAGCTTACGCGTCACATCGCCTGGGACCCCGGCGCGCTTCCCGTGGCCAAGCTTCTGGCGCAGGCGCTTGACGCCACGCTGATCGAGACTTGCGTCTCCCGTCTCGTCATCGACTGCAACCGTCCGCTCGATGCGCCGAACCTGATTTCGGAGGTCAGCGAAACGACGAGCGTTCCGGCAAACGCCAACCTCACGCAGGCCGAGCGGCAGGCCCGTATCGATCTCGCCTGGCGTCCGTTCCACGACACCATCGAGCGCACCATCGACGAGCGCACCGCAGCAGGCCGCGAAACGCGCCTCGTTTCGGTGCATTCCTACACGCCGGTCTATTTCTCGAAGGCGCGGCCCTGGCATATCGGCATCATCCATGACGAGGACGAGCGCATCGCCACGCCGCTTCTGAGGGCGCTCAACGCCGTCGCGGGCATCGTCGTCGGCGCCAACGAACCCTATTCGCCGGCGGATCTGGTCTATTTCACGCTGGAGCGCCATGCGCGTTCGCGCGGGCTTGCCTGCGCCATGATCGAGATCCGCAATAACGAAATCGCCACTGGGGCAGGGCAGGCCAGATGGGCCGAGCTACTGGCGGCGATCCTGCCCAAGATCGAAATCGCCTCCGGCTCGCGGGCTCCGGCCTTCACTGAAAGGGCGAGTGCACCGCCCGCAAACGTCACGAACCAGCAGACCCGCCGATCAACCGTCTAAGCGACAAGAAGGACCGAGAATGGCTCAGCTCTTTGTCAGATATGTCGATGCCTTCAACTACCGCGTGGGCCGGGTCGCGATGTATCTGTTCTTCGTCATGGGCGCGATCCTGCTCGCCTCTACGATCTCGCGCCTTGCAATCGGCATTCCCATCAACTGGGCGCTGGAGATGTCGCAGTTCCTGTTGTCGGCCTACTATCTTCTCGGCGGCGCCTATGCGCTGCAACTCGACCAGCATGTGCGCATGGACCTGTTCTATGGCCGGCTTTCGGCGCGCCGCCGCGCGGTCACCGATGCGATCACCATCCTGTTCGTGATCTTCTATCTCGTGGTGCTGTTCGGCGGCGGCCTGTCGAGCACGAACTACGCCATCGTCTACGGCCAGAAAAACTACACCGCCTGGGCGCCGCCCCTGTGGCCGATCAAGACCATCATGACGTTCGGTATCTTCCTGATGCTTTTGCAACTCATTTCCACTTTCATCAAAGACGTCGCCATAGCGCGCGGAAAGCCGATCGCATGAGTTCCGAATTCATCACCCTCTTCATGTTCGGCACCATGATGGTGCTGTTGATGACCGGCCAGCGCGTGTTCGGCGTCATCGGCTTCGTCGGCTCGGCGGCGGCGCTCTGGCTATGGGGGCAGGGCTCGTTCGAGATGCCCTTCAACGCCTCGTTCCAGGTGATGAACTGGTATCCGCTGATCACCGTGCCCTTCTTCATCTTCATGGGCTACATGCTGTCGGAATCAGGCATCGCGTCAGGCCTCTACCGCATGTTCCATGTCTGGTTCGGTCCGGTGCGCGGCGGCCTTGCGCTCGGCACCATCGGCCTCATGGTCCTGATCGCGGCGCTCAACGGCCTGTCGGTCGCCGGCATGGCCATCGGCGCAACCATCGCGCTGCCGCAGCTCCTGCGCCACGGCTACGACAAGGTCATGGTCACCGGCGTCATCCAGGCCGGCTCGTCGCTCGGCATCCTCATCCCGCCAAGCGTCGTGCTTGTGCTGTTCGCCATGATCGCGCGCCAGCCGGTGCTGGACCTGTGGCTCGCCGGCGTCGGTCCGGGCCTGTTGATGGCGTTCATCTTTGCCGCCTACGTCTATATCCGCTGCCTGTTGCAGCCCGATATCGGACCCGCCCTGCCGGCAGAGGAAAGGGCGCAGATCACGCGTGCCGAGAAGTTCGCCCTGCTGCGCCAGGGCATCCTGCCGCTCGCCATCTTCTTCATCATGATGGGCCTGTTCATGTCGGGCACCACCAGCCTCGTCGAAAGCTCGGCCGTGGGTGCTGCCCTCGCCACGCTGGCCGCGTGGTGGGGCGGCAACCTCAATCGCAAGGTCTTTGAAGATTCGACGCGCAACACGCTCGGCATCTCGTGCATGTTCATGTGGATCATCCTCGGCGCGCTCTGCTTCAGCTCGGTCTATGACGGGCTTGGCGCGGTGAAGGCGGTCAAGACGCTGCTGCTCGACACCTGGGAATTCTCGCCCTGGACCATCCTGATCCTGATGCTGCTTTCCTTCGTCGTCATGGGCATGTTCCTGGACGACACGGCGATGCTGGTCATCGTTGCGCCGCTCTACATCCCGCTGGTCATCAGCCTTGGCTTCAATCCGATCTGGTTCGGCATCCTCTACACCATCACCTGCCAGATCGCGTACATAACGCCGCCCTTTGGCTACAACCTGTTCCTCATGCGAGCGATGGCGCCTCCCGAGGTCACGCTGATCGACATCTATCGCTCGATCATTCCATTCTTCTTCCTCATGGTGCTGTCGCTGGTGATCATCATGATCTTCCCGGAGATCGCGCTGTGGCTGCCCCAGGTCTACAAGGGTCAGTAGCGAGGGATGCCGACAACAAGACAAAAAGAAAAAAGGGGATCGATGCACGACACACAGAAGCGCCGGGAGGCGGGTATTCCGCCTCCTTTCGAAATCTAACCTAGGCTAACAACGGGAGACTTGTGAGATGACCGACAAAACCACCCTCAACAAACGCGACTTCCTGCGCAAATCCATCCTGACGGGTGCAGGCGCAGTCGGCGCCACCGCATTGGCCACGCCCTACGTGAAGGCGCAGAGCCCGATCAAGTGGCGCTTGCAGACCTATGCGGGCCCGGCTCTTGCCGAGCATGTCATCAAGAATTCGATCGACTGGTTCAACAAGGCCGCCAATGGCGAGATGGTGATCGAGCTCTACACCGCCGACCAGCTTGTGCCGCAGGGCGAACTGTTCCGCGCCGTGCAGTCGGGCACCATCGATGCGGCGCAGAGCGATGACGACTCCGCCGCGGCTCCCGTCGACGTCAAGGTGTTCGGCGCCTACTTCCCGCTTGCCTCGCGTTACTCGCTCGACGTTCCGGCGCTGTGGCACTGGCACGGCCTGAAGGAAATCTGGGAAGAGGCCTATGCCGAAATCCCCGGCGTCACCTGGCTGAGCTCGGGCGCGTGGGACCCGTGCAACTTCGGCACTACCAAGCCGGTCAAGTCGCTGGAAGACCTCAAGGGCCTGCGCGTCTATACCTTCCCGACCGGCGGCCAGTTCCTGTCGAAGTTCGGCGTCGTGCCGGTTTCGCTGCCTTATGAAGACGTCGAACCGGCGATGCAGACAGGTGAGCTCGACGGCGTGTGCTGGTGCGGCATCACCGAAATGCACACGGTCGGCTGGGCCAATGTGTTGAAGTACTACCTCACCAACCCGGTCTCGGGTGCCTGGGCCGGCTCCTACTTCGTCAACACCGACAAGTGGAACGCCGTTCCGGAACATCTGCAGCAGCTCTACCGCCTGGCCATCGACAGCTCGCACTACTATCGCCAGCATTGGTACTGGGCGGGCGAAGCCAAGTACCGCAACGAGGGCAAGCTGGAATTGACGACGATACCTGCGGCCGAATGGAAGCAGGTGGAAGATGAAGCCGTGAAGTTCTGGGACGAAGTTTCGGGCCAGAGCCCGCGTTCGGCAAAGGTCGTCGAGATCATCAAGAAGTACAACGAATCCATGGTCAAGGCTGGCGCACCGTACCGCTACAGCTAAGATGTGTTCTGGATGAAACTACAAGCCGGCCGCTCCAGCGGCCGGCTCTCGTGTTGAAACTCGATGCGCCAGGACCGGCGCCGGAGCAGGAAAAGAATGAGCGGAAACCTTACTTTCGATCAGTTGAAGAAATCGGTTGCCGATGGTGCCATCGACACGGTTCTGGCCTGCGCCGCCGATATGCAGGGTCGCCTGATCGGCAAGCGGTTTCTGGCCTCGTTCTTTGTCCAGTCAGCGCATGACGAAACGCATGGCTGCAACTACCTGCTGGCCGACGACATCGATATGGAACCGGTGCCGGGCTACAAGGCGGCAAGCTGGTCGAAGGGTTACGGCGACTTCGTGCTGAAACCCGATCTGTCCACCATCCGCCTCGTGCCATGGCTGGAAAAGACGGCGCTGGTCCTGTGCGACGTGCTCGACCACCACACGCATGACGACCTGCCGCATTCGCCGCGCGGCATCCTCAAAAAGCAGATCAAGCGGCTCGCCGAGCGCGGCTATATGGGCTTCTTCGCCTCGGAGCTGGAATTCTACCTGTTTTCCGAAACCTACGAATCCGCCCGGGCCAAGCACTGGCAGAACCTCAACACCGCCTCTCCCTATATCGGTGATTATCTCATCAGCATCACCACCAAGGAAGAAGGCTACATGCGCCGGCTGCGCAACGACATGAATGCGGCCGGCATCCCGATCGAGAACTCCAAGGGCGAGTGGGGGCCGGGGCAGGAAGAGATCAACGTCCGGTACGCCGAAGCGCTCGAAATGGCGGATCGCCACGTCTTCCTGAAGAACGGCGCCAAGGAAATCGCCGACATTGAGGGCAAGGCTGTGTCGTTCATGGCCAAGTACAATTACGGACTGGCCGGCAACTCCAGCCATATCCACAATTCGCTGTGGAGCGCCGACGGCAAGACGCCGTTGTTCTTCGACAAGAGCGCACCGTGGACACTGTCCGAACTCGGCCGGCAGTGGTCGGCCGGACAACTCAGATACGCGCGGGAGTTCACGCTGCTGCTTGCGCCCTACATCAATTCCTACAAGCGTTTTCAGTCCGGCACTTTTGCCCCGACCAAGATCATGTGGTCGGAAGACAACCGCACCGCCGGTTTCCGCCTGTGCGGCGAAGGCACCAAGGGCATCCGCATGGAGTGCCGCATCGGCGGCGCGGATCTCAACCCGTATCTTGCCTTTGCCGGCTTGATCGCCGCCGGCCTTGCCGGCATCGACGAGAAGCTTGAGTTGCAAAAGCCGTTCGTCGGCGACGCCTACCAGGCCGCTCGCCTGCCGGAGATTCCGAAGACCTTGCGCGATGCGACCGAGGCGTTCTCCAAGTCGAAGATGTTGCGGCAGGCCTTGGGCGACGATGTGGTCGAGCACTACGTCCACACCGCGCGCTGGGAACAGCTCGAATACGACCGCCGCATCACCGATTGGGAATTGCATCGCGGCTTCGAGCGCTATTGATTGAGCAACGGAACTGGGCAGCCAACGCCTCCCCAACTGCCCCAAACACTGATTGAAGGACGAAAACAATGACCGAAACGGTCAAGCTGAAATCCCCTATTGATGGCTCGATCTATGTCGAGCGGCCGATTGCAAGCGATCAGGCCGTTAATGCTGCCGTCGAACGCGCGCGCGCCGCACAGGTTGCCTGGGCGCAGACCTCGATTGCCGAGCGCGGCAAGTACATGCTTGCCATGTTGGAAAACCTTGTCGCTATGACCGACGACATCGTTCCCGAGATCGCTTGGCAGATGGGGCGCCCGGTCCGCTATGGCGGCGAGTTCGGCGGCGTCAAGGAACGCGTCACCTACATGGTCGAAATCGCCGAGCAGGCGTTGAAGCCGGTGCTGGCGTCGAACCCCAAGGACGGCTTCCGCCGCTATGTGCGCAAAGACCCGCTTGGCGTGGTCATGGTCATCGCGCCGTGGAATTATCCTTACCTCACCGCCGTCAACACCATCGTTCCGGCGTTGATGGCCGGTTCCACCGTCATCCTGAAGCACGCCGCGCAAACTCTGCTGGTCGGCGAGCGTTTCGCCCAGGCCTTCGAAAAGGCCGGGCTGCCCAAGCATGTTTTCCAGAACCTCGTCCTCAATCATGCCCAGACCGAAAAGCTGCTCGGCTCCGGCAAGATCGACCATGTCAATTTCACCGGCTCCGTCGCCGGTGGCCGCGCCATTGAAAAGGCTGCGGCAGGCACCTTCATGACGCTTGGGCTCGAACTCGGCGGCAAGGACCCGGCTTATGTCCTGCCGGATGCCAAGCTCGACCATGCCGTCGCCAATCTGGTCGATGGCGCGTTCTTCAATTCCGGCCAGTGCTGCTGCGGCATCGAGCGCGTCTACGTGCACGAGAAGGTCTATGACGAGTTCGTCGAAGGCTTCATCGCGGAGACGAAGAACTACGTCGTCGGCAACCCGCTCGACCAGGCCACCACCATGGGGCCGATGGCGCAGGCGCGTTTCGCCGACCTGATCCGCGAGCAGAAGGCCGAGGCGCTGCGCAAGGGCGCCAAGGCCCACATCAACATGAAGGTCGAAAAGGACGTCGCCGGCTCGCCCTATCTCGCGCCGGAAGTGCTGACCAGCGTCGATCACCAGATGAGCGTCATGCGCGAGGAAAGCTTCGGCCCGATCGTCGGCATCATGAAGGTGAGGAACGACGAGGAAGCCATCGCCCTGATGAACGACAGCCCCTATGGGCTGACGGCCTCGATCTGGACGCGCGACACCGATCATGCCGTGGCCATCGGCGACCGCGTCGAAACCGGCACCGTGTTCATGAACCGCTGCGACTACCTCGATCCCGCACTTGTCTGGACCGGCGTGAAGGACACCGGCAAGGGCGCGGCGCTGTCAGCCATCGGCTACGACAACCTGACACGGCCGAAATCCTATCACCTGCGCGAAACGATCTGATTTTCGAAAGAACAAGACATGTCCAAATTTGTCTCCAAGTGGAACTACCCCACCACCGTCCGCATCGGCGCCGGCCGCATCAAGGAACTGCCTGATGCGCTTGCATCCACCGGCATAAAGCGGCCGCTTTTCGTCACCGATCCGGGCCTTGCCAAGCTTCCCGTCGTCGCCTCGACGCTGAAGATCCTCGAAGACGCCAAGGTGCCCTACGGCGTCTTTTCCGAGGTCAAGCCGAACCCGGTCGAATCCAACCTCACCGCCGGCATCGCAGCCTTCAAGAAGGGCAAGCATGACGGCGTTATCGCCTTCGGCGGCGGCTCCGCGCTCGACCTCGGCAAGCTGATCGCCTTCCAAGCCGGCCAGACCCGTCCGGTGTGGGATTTCGAGGACATCGGCGACTGGTGGACCCGCGCCAATTCCGACGCCATCGCGCCGATCGTCGCGGTGCCGACGACTGCCGGAACCGGCTCGGAAGTCGGCCGCGCCGGCGTCATCACGCATGAGGAAAGCCACACCAAGAAGGTCATCTTCCATCCGAAGATGCTGCCCGGCATCGTGCTTGCCGATCCCGAACTTTCGTTCGGCATGCCGCCTTTCATCACCGCGGGCACCGGCATGGATGCGCTTGCCCACTGCCTCGAGGCCTATTGCGCGCCGGGCTTCCATCCGATGGCCGACGGCATCTCCGTCGAAGGCATCCGGCTGGTGTTCGAAAACCTTCCCAAGGCCTTTGCCAACGGCAAGGATTTGACGGCGCGCGCCAACATGATGGCGGCGGCCGCCATGGGCGCGACCGCGTTCCAGAAGGGCCTAGGCGCCATCCACTCGCTGTCGCACCCGATCGGCGCGCTCTACGATACACATCACGGCATGACCAATGCGGTCTTCATGCCTTACGTCATCGCCTTCAACCGCGACGCGATCGAAGACAAGATCGTGCGCCTTGCCGCCTATTGCGGCATCAAGGGCGGCTTCGACGGTTTTGCCAAGGCGATCATCAAGCTGCGGAAGGAACTCAAGGTGCCGCACGCCCTGCCGGGCCTCATCAAGGGGCTCGACATGGACAAGAAGCGCAAGAGCCTGATTGCCGACATGGCCGTGGTCGATCCCACCGCCGGCGGCAACCCGATCAAGCTCACCAAGAAGGCCGCGCTCTCGTTGCTCGACAAGGCAATCGAGGGCACGGTGTGAGTGTCTGCCAGTCAAACGAAAATCAACGAAAGGTGATGGGGAGGATCATAAACAATTAGCCGGAAAAATAAGTCCGGGCTAATTGCTACAACCGCTTAAATAGAGTTAGATTTTCGTACTGCGGCGGGTTGGCTTCATTTAGGTTTCATCTAACCGTCACATGAACCCGATACCGCATCGCAGGCGTCTTACGGCGTCAGTTCAACGGAGAGAACACAATGTTCAAGTTTGCGGGGAAGGTGCTTTCCCTTACGGCGGCCACCCTCATGGTGACCTCGGCCATTTCGTCCGCCCAGTCGATGGACGAGCTGGTTGCCGCCGCCAAGGCGGAAGGTCAGCTCACGACCATCGCCCTGCCGCACGATTGGTGCGGGTACGGTGCGGTGATCGACGGCTTCAAGAAGAAGTATCCGGAGATCACGATCAACGAACTCAACCCCGACGCTGGCTCCAGCGACGAAGTTGAGGCCATCAAGGCCAACAAGGACAACAAGGGTCCGCAGGCGCCCGACGTCATCGACGTCGGCCTGTCCTATGGTCCGCAGGCCAAGGCCGACGGCCTGATCCAGCCCTTCAAGGTCTCGACCTGGGATTCGATCCCTGAGTCGGCAAAGGACGCCGAAGGCTACTGGTATGGCGACTATTACGGCGTTCTCGCCTTCGAGGTGAACAAGGACCTCGTCAAGGAAGCGCCGAAGGATTGGGCCGACCTGCTCAAGCCGGAATACGCCAACTCGGTCGCTCTCGCGGGTGATCCGCGCGCCTCCAACCAGGCCATCCAGGGCGTTTACGCCGCCGGTCTGTCGAAGGGCGCTGCTGCTGGCGAAGCCGCAGGTACCGCTGGCCTCGAGTTCTTCAAGGAGCTCAACGCCAAGGGCAACTTCGTGCCTGTCATCGGCAAGTCGGCAACGCTGGCCCAGGGCCAGACGCCGATCCTGATCACCTGGGACTACAACGCGTTGTCCGGCCGCGACACGCTGAACGGCAACCCGCCGGTCGACGTCGTCGTTCCCGCCACCGGCGTTGTCGCAGGCGTCTACGTTCAGGCCATCAGCGCCTATGCGCCGCACCCGAACGCAGCCAAGCTGTGGATGGAGTATCTTTATTCCGACGAAGGCCAGCTCGGCTGGCTCAAGGGATATTGCCACCCGATCCGCTTCAACGACATGGCCAAGCGCGGCGTGATCCCGCAGGACCTGCTCGACAAGCTGCCGCCGGCAGCAGCCTATGAAGCTGCCGTGTTCCCAACTCTCGATGAGCAGGCTGCCGCCAAGGAAGCCATCACCAAGAACTGGGATTCGGTGGTCGGCGCCAACGTGCAGTAATCCAACCGGGGATCGGGCGGCCAGCGCCGCCCGGTCCCTCCCTTTCCCGGCAGGCCGGATACCAGGATGGCGAATATCAGCGCAACCGCGACCAGCGAGACGACCGGGGTGATGCCGCCCGCAAGGCGCTCGAGCGTGCGCATGGCGACCCAATGGATCGGGGTCGCGCCGTTCTTCATCTTCGCGCTGATGTTCCTGATCCTGCCCACGCTCTATCTGGTCATGGGCGCGTTCCAGAACGCGGCGGGCGAATACACGCTCGAAAACATCTGGATGCTGTTCCAGGACCCCTCGATCCGCCTGTCCTACTGGGTGTCGATCAAGATCAGTTTCTGGTCGGCCACCATCGGCGCCTTCATCGGTCTTGCCATGTCCATCGCCATCGTGCGCGGCGGGCTGCCCAACTGGGTGCGCTCCAGCACCATGACCTTTTCCGGCGTCGCCTCCAATTTCGCCGGCGTCCCGCTGGCCTTCGCCTTCCTGGCCACGCTCGGCCGTCTCGGCCTCGTCACCGTCATCATGCGTGATGTGTTCGGCCTCAACATCTACGGCATGGGTTTCAACCTGTTGACCTCGTGGGGCCTCATCGCCGTCTACCTCTATTTCCAGATCCCGTTGATGATCGTCATCATCACGCCGGCGATCGACGGGCTGAAGAAGGAATGGGGCGAGGCCGCCGCCACGCTCGGCGCAACGACCTGGCAATATTGGCGCATGGTCATCATACCAGTCCTTTGGCCGAGCTTCCTCGGCACCGTCATCCTGCTGTTCGCCAATGCCTTCGGCGCCATCGCAACGGCCTATGCCTTCACCGGCTCCTCGCTCAGCATCGTGCCCATCAAGCTCTATGCCCAGATGCGCGGCGACGTGCTGCACAACCCGAACCTCGGCTACGCGCTTGCCTTCGGCATGATCGTCATCACCGGCATCGCCAACGTGTTCTACATCTGGTTCCGCGTGCGCAGCGAAAGGTGGCTCAAATGAAGACCGGCCGCTTCTGGGCCTGGGTGACCTTCATCCTCGGGGCCTGCTATTTCTTCATTCCGCTGATCGCGACCTTCGAGTTCTCGCTGCGCATGCGCCGCGGCGAATACTCGTTCGACGCCTATTCGGTGGTGCTGGGCGATGCGCGTTTCCAGCAGACGTTCAGCTACTCGGTTATCGTCGCCGTCTTCACCATCATTCTCGGCGTTCTCATCGTCGTGCCCACCGCATACTGGATCAGGCTGCGCATGCCGCACCTGCGTCCCGTCGTCGAGTTCATCACGCTTCTGCCGCTCATCATCCCGGCCATCGTCATCGTGTTCGGCTACATCCGCATGTACGGCTCCAACTCGCCTTTGCCGTTCCTTGCCTCGGCGCGCGGCACCGATGTCCTGCTCATCATCGGCTATGCGACGCTCGCGCTGCCCTACATGTACCGCGCCGTCGACACCGGCCTTCGAACAATCGACGTCAGGACGCTTACCGAAGCCGCCCAGATCCTCGGCGCCGGCTGGACCACAATCATCGGCCGCATCATCTTGCCAAACGTGCTGATCGCGGTCCTGTCGGGGGCTTTCCTCACCTTCGCCATCGTCATCGGCGAGTTCACGCTTGCAAGCCTGCTCAACCGACCGGCCTTCGGTCCCTACATGCAGCTGGTCGGCGCCAACCGGGCCTATGAACCGGCGGCGCTCGCCATCATCGCCTTTGCCATCACCTGGGGCTGCATGTCGGTCATCCAGGTGCTGTCGCGCTTTGCCCCCAAGTCGGCTAACCGTCCGAACTGATCCGGAGATATTGACCCATGGCCGATCCGTTTCTCAGCATCCAGGGCGTCAGCAAGGCGTTCGGTCAAACCACTGTGGTGGAAAACTTCAATCTCGACGTCGAGCGCGGCGAATTCGTTTCCTTCCTCGGGCCGTCCGGCTGCGGCAAGACCACGGTGCTGCGTATGGTTGCCGGCTTTGAAGAGCCGACCGCCGGCAGCATCTATGTCGGCGGCAAGGACATCACCTATCTCAAGCCGAACCAGCGCAATGTCGGCATGGTGTTCCAGGCCTATGCGCTTTTCCCCAATCTCACAGTGGCGCAGAACATCGGCTTCGGCTTGAAGGTTGCCGGCGTGGCCAAGGCGGATGCGGACAAGCGCGTCGCCGAGATGCTCGAAATGATCAAGCTGCCGCAGTTCGGCGACCGTTACCCCTACCAGCTCTCCGGCGGCCAGCAGCAGCGCATCGCGCTTGCCCGTGCACTCGCACCCAAGCCGAAGCTGCTCTTGCTCGACGAGCCGCTTTCGGCGCTCGATGCCAAGGTGCGCGTGTCGCTGCGCGAGGAAATCCGCGCTATCCAGAAGCAGCTCGGCATCACCACCATCTTCGTTACGCATGACCAGGAAGAGGCGCTGTCGATCTCAGACCGCATCGCCGTCATGTATGGCGGCAAGGCCGAGCAGGTCGGCGCGCCGTTCGAAATCTACAACCGCCCCGCAACCAAGTTCGTCGCCAATTTCGTCGGCACGCTGAACGTTCTCGAAGGCACCGTCAGCGACGCGGCCAGCGGCAAGGTCAAGGTCAACACCGAAGAGATTTCGCTGAAGGGCAAGCTCAACGGCTCCAAGACCGGCGACATGCTCTCGCTCGCGCTCCGGCCCGAAGCGATTTCACTTGGGCGCCGGCCCGGCAACGACGCCAGCCTGTCAGGCCAGATTTCCGACGTTCATTTCCTCGGCTCGGTCATTCGCGTGCGCGTTGGCATCGGCGGCAGCAGCGTCTCGCTCGATACCTTCAACAATTCGACCACGCCGCCTCCGGTGGTCGGCGAAAATGCCGAGATCAGCTTCTCGTCCGGCGACGTGCTCGTACTGCACTAGGCCGCTCTAGGACCCGTTCTGGTTGCGCCGCAGCAGGCTGAACTGGAATGCCTGCGGCGAGCCCCATGGCGTGGTGTGGACATGGCGGCGGGAACTTACAAGTTCGAAGCCCTTGCCAATGGTGTCTGCCAGCATTTGCGGGTCGTAGCGGTGCACCGGCAGGCCGCTGCACCGCTCCGGCCCATCCGGTGCGAATGTTGCAATGATGGCGTGGCCGCCCGGAACCAGGGCCAGACGCAGCCGCTCTATATAGGCTTCTCGCTCCGCAGCTTGGGTGAGGAAGTGCAAGGTCGCCCTGTCGTGCCAGACCTGGTAGCTGCGCTCCGGTATCCAGCTTGTCACGTCAGCCACGATCCAGTCGATTTTCGCCGCGTCCCCGCCAAGGCGTGCCTGCGCGGTTTCGATCGCTGTGCGTGACACGTCGAGCACGGCAAGCGAGTTCCAGCCTTTTCGCAGCAATGCGTCGACAATATGCGAAGCTCCGCCGCCGATGTCGATGAGCGGGGATTCCGGACCGGCTCCGGTTTCGAGTATCATTTGCAGCGACAGGTCCGGCGTTTGCTCGAACCAGCTTACGCCGGTTTCGCCCTTGGTCCGGTAGGTGCTGTTCCAATGCTGTTGCCGCCCGATCTCGTGGGCGGCGGGGGTGTCCGGTGCGGAGGGCATGGCGCTGATCCAGCCGTTTGCTGCGTGCCAGAATAAAGCCGCTTGCTGTCTCCCCCAAGACAATTCTGCTGCCCGCCATTCTTTCGATATGGTTGGCATGGGGTGTGGACCGAACGAACCAATCTTCTGTCCACACCCCATGCCAACCCCTTGTTCCTGCTAACTTCCCGAAAAATCTTCCTCCCCACTTATCCACCCCTCTCCGCACCTCCCCCATAATCCGCCCCATCGCTCTTGCGGGAACCGGCTGCGCACCGGGCAACGGTTAGGGCGGCGG
>NZ_JBMDKS010000021.1:0-88747 GCF_057809835.1 Mesorhizobium sp. FG116 | reverse complement strand
ATGCCGTGACATCGCGGCAGTGTGTAGAGGGTGCAGAAGAGGACTCCTCATTCTGGTCCGTCCCATACAAGCTGACTCTCACGGCATGGATCCCCGGGTCGCGCCTTTCGCTGAGTTCAGGCTTGCCAGAGGATGACGAAGCGCAAAAAAACCTCCGTCATCCCGGAAGCAAGCCGAGCGAAGTGAGGCGATGCTGTCCGGGATCCATTCCTTGACGTCCGGCAGCACAAAAGCGATGCAGAAGGCCCTAGACGCGAAAAGGGGCGTGGTAACGAGAAAACACGACCTTGACCTGCGTCTGGCACGGTACTCGGCGAAAAATGTATATTTCCATCGCCTTTTTCGCGCGTATGGGAGTAGATGACCACAAGCTGGCTTCAACCCGACCGACAGGTCCTGACGGCCGCGCGGAAAGGAGATTACCCATGACTGCATGTATCGTTGGCTGGGCGCATTCGCGTTTCGGCAAGCTGGAAGGCGAGACGCTGGAAAGCCTCATCACCAAGGTTGCCGCGGAGGCCCTGGACCACGCCGGCATCGGCCCCGATGACGTGGACGAAATCGTGCTCGGCCACTTCAACGCAGGATTTTCCGCACAGGATTTCACCGCCAGCCTCGTATTGCAGGCCGATGACCGGCTGCGCTTCAAGCCGGCGACGCGCGTCGAAAATGCGTGCGCAACGGGATCGGCGGCGGTGCGGCAAGGCATCCGCGCCATCGATGCAAACGCCGCGCGCGTCGTGCTGGTGGTCGGTGCCGAGCAGATGACGACGACGCCCGGCCCAGAGATCGGCAAGAACTTGCTGCGCGCCTCCTATCTGCCGGAAGACGGCGACACACCTGCCGGTTTTGCGGGCGTGTTCGGCAAGATCGCGCATGCCTATTTCCAGCGCCACGGCGATCAGTCCGATGCCTTGGCGATGATTGCCGCCAAGAACCACAAGAACGGCGTCGACAATCCCTACGCGCAGTTGCGCAAGGATTTCGGCTACGAGTTCTGCCGCCATGAAAGCGAAAAGAACCCGTTTGTGGCGGGCCCGCTGAAGCGCACCGACTGCTCGCTTGTTTCGGACGGTGCTGCCGCTCTTGTGCTGACGGATTCGACGACGGCATTGAAGATGCGCCGGGCGGTTGCCTTCCGCGCCAACGAGCATGTGCAGGATTTCCTGCCGATGTCGAAGCGCGACATCCTGTTGTTTGAAGGATGCGAGGAGGCCTGGGGTCGCGCGCTGAAGACGGCGGGCGTGACGCTCGACGACCTGTCGTTTGTCGAGACGCATGACTGTTTCACCATTGCCGAACTGATCGAGTATGAGGCGATGGGGCTGGCCAAGCGCGGCGAGGGCGCCAAGGTGGCGCTGAGCGGCGAGACGGTCAAGGATGGGCGCCTGCCGGTCAACCCTTCGGGCGGGCTGAAGTCGAAAGGGCATCCGATCGGCGCGACCGGCGTTTCCATGCATGTGCTGAGCGCCATGCAATTGACCGGCGAGGCCGGCGGCATACAGGTGCCGAACGCCAAGCTTGGCGGGATATTCAACATGGGCGGCGCAGCGGTTGCCAACTACGTGTCGATCCTCGACCGGATCAGGTAAGGCTGCGAGGGACTGACAAAATGACCAATCCGGTTCTGGTTGACGTGCTGCGAGGCGCGGTTGTGGAAAGCGCGCACCGCGGCGCGGTTGCCGTGTTCGATGCAGACGGCAAGGTGGTCTGGGAAATCGGCGATACGGCAATGCCGGTATTCCCGCGCTCTGCGGTGAAGGCAATTCAGGCGCTGCCGCTCATTGAGAGCGGTGCGGCGGATGCCTATGGCTTCGGTGACAAGGAACTGGCCTTGGCCTGCGCCTCGCATTCGGGCGAACCTGCGCATGCGGAACTGGCGCGGGCGATGCTCGCAAAGGCTGGTCTTGACGAGACCGCCCTGGAATGCGGCACGCATTGGCCGCTGGATCACGAGGCGACGGTGGCCATGGCCCGCGCGGGCGGTACGCCAAATGCCCTGCACAACAACTGTTCGGGCAAGCATGCCGGCTTCGTCTGCACGTGTTGCCACGGTGGGATCGATCACCACGGCTACGTCAAGGCTGGCCATGCCATGCAGGAGATGATCCGCGAGGCGATGGAGGCTGTCACCGGTGCTGCCCACGATGCCGCCCATCGCGGCACCGACGGTTGCTCCATCCCGACCTATGCGGTGCCGTTGCGGAATTTTGCCTTGGGCTTTGCGAAGATGGTGTCGGGCAAGGGGTTGGGACCGGTTCGCGCCAAGGCGGCGCAGAGGCTGCTTTCGGCCTGTATGGCTGAACCGTTTCTCGTTTCCGGAACCGATCGCGCCGATATGAAGCTGATGCAGGCGGCGCCGGGCCGCATCTTCGTCAAGGTGGGAGCAGAGGGCGTCTATTGCGCGGCCCTGCCCGAATTGGGGTTCGGCATCGCGTTGAAGTGTGACGACGGGGCAGGCAGGGCAGCGGAAGTGATGATCGCTTCGATGCTGGCGAAACTTCTGCGTAAGGATGCGGAACTGTCGGCTGCGCTCGACAAACTGGCAAGACCGGATATCGAAAGCCGCATTGGCGCTAAAGTGGGGATGATGCGGCCGGCTGAAGCACTTTCTTCCTGAGGGGAGATGCGCTGATATCTGATCGACGGGGGTTGGCAGATCGGAGGGGGAATGGTTTCGGTCAATTCGCTTGCCGGTCTGTTCGGGCGCTTCGTCTGGAACCGCAAGACATTCATCGCGCTGCTTATCGTATCGCCGGCGATCCTGACCGCAGTCGGCTCCTTCCTGATGTCGCGTTCGCTCGACAGGGAGATTGCGCAGCTGACGCAGGACCGCGACAGGCAAGTTGAGACATCGCGGCAGCTCGATATGTTCTCGCGCGATGTCCAGCGCTATGAACTGGATCGCGGGTCGCTTTTGCTGCTGCTGGCCGGACAAGCCAGCGATCCCAACCTCAGATATACGATGGACCGGCTGTTCCGGCTGAATGCGCAAGGATCGATGCGGCGCATCGTTGCCATCCTTTATCCGGACAATTGGCAAGAGCGCATGCGCCGCCATGAGGAACTGCTGCAGTCGGACTATGGCGACAAGGCCGCTGTCGACGAATTGCAGATTATCGAGAGCAACATGATTGCCGATGCCGGGCGTGCGCTGACGAAAACGCAGGAGAGCGTAAACGTGGTCTCGGCCCGTATCGAGAAGCTCACCGCCTGGAAGATCAACATGGTGATGGTGGGCTCGTTCCTTGTTCAGATACTGACCATCCTCGTGTTCTTCCTAAAGACCAACTTGAGCTGATGCCGGTTTCGGATTGTGTGCTCACCACTCAGCGTCTTGCGCGGCTTGTGCGGCGGCGTTGCGATGCCTAAGTTGCACTGATGAGCAGAGCTTTCACGCGCGAAGAAGACAGCGAGAATGCCATTGCGGGCATCGGCGAGCGGCCGGTTAGCCAGCACCGTAATCTCGTCACGGAAAAAGGCCTGGCGTTGATCGAGGCCGAGCTGCTCCGCTTGCGCGAGGAACTGGCCAAGGCCGAAACCGAGGCCAACCGCGAGCGCATGGCGCTTGTCTCGCGCGACCTGCGCTACTGGACCGCGCGACGCGAAAGCGCCGAATTGTCGACGCCCGAACCGGATAGCGATGTCGTTCGTTTCGGCATGACAGTTTCGCTGGAGGGCGAGGACGGCGGCTCGGTGAATTGGAAGATCGTGGGCGAGGACGAAGCCGATCCGGCGAACGGCTCCATTTCGCACGTCTCGCCGATGGCGCGCGCTCTTTTCGGCAAGAAGGTGGGCGACGTCGCGACCGTCAACGGCAAGGAATGGGAAATCGTCGGGTTTGGGTAATGCTGCTCGCTTTGCAATAAGGCAGAGGAATTATCGCTTCTTGCGATTTGAAACCTTGTAACGCTCCAGGCGCGTCCGTGCCTCTTCCAGTTGCTCGCGGAATTCGTCGGTCATGTAGGGGGACGCATCGCCTCTACCAAGTACGGACAAAGCCACGTCATATTGGCTCATGACTTTTCGCGCAGCTTTCAGCTTTCTCGTGTCATCTTCGTCGAGCTTTGGCATGGCGCAACTCCGCGTAGAAAGCCGCAACAAACACGTGCGGCGATATCAGCCAAGAAGCCGGTCCATGAGGCGGCCTGCGGCTTCCGGAATGACCGTCCCCGGCGGGAAGATGTCGGCGGCACCGGCGGCGCGCACGGCCTCGAAATCCTGCGGTGGGATGACGCCGCCGGCCACGATCATGATGTCTTCGCGGCCTGATTTCTTGAGCGTTGCCTTCAATTCAGGGATCAGGGTGAGATGCCCGGCGGCGAGCGACGAAGCGCCGATGATGTGCACGTCGTTGTCGATGGCGAGCTTGGCGATTTCCTCCGGTGTCTGGAACATGGACCCGATGGTCACATCGAAGCCGAGATCGGCGAAGGCGGTGCCGATCACCTTCTGGCCGCGGTCGTGGCCATCCTGGCCCATCTTGGCGACGAGGATTCGCGGCTTGCAGCCGAATTTCCGCTCGAAAACGGCAATCTTGTCCTGTAGCCGTTCGACGGCTGGTGTGCTGCCCAGTTCCTTGCGGTAGACGCCGGAAATCATCTGCACCGTGGCGACGTGGCGGCCGAAGGCTTTTTCGATCGCCAATGAGATTTCGCCGACTGTTGCCTTGGCGCGCGCGGCCTTGATGGCGAACTCGAGCAGGTTTTGCCGGCCGGCTGCCGCTTTGGTGAGGGCGTCAAGGGCGCTCTCGACCGCGCCGACGTCGCGCGTGCCCTTCAATTGCTGGAGTTTGGACAATTGCCGGGCGCGAACCTCGGCATTGTCGATCTTCAGCACGTCGACTTCGATGTCCTTGTTGGGCCGGAAGGCGTTGACGCCGACCAGCATCTGCTCGCCGGAATCGATGCGCGCCTGTGTGCGTGCGGCGGATTCCTCGATGCGCAGTTTCGGAATGCCTTTTTCAACCGCTGCGGCCATGCCGCCGAGTTTCTCGACTTCCTCGATATGCTTCATGGCAAGTGCTGCCAGATCGCGGGTCAGGCGCTCGACATAGGCCGAACCGCCCCAAGGGTCGATGATGGCGGTGGTGCCGGATTCCTTTTGCAGGATGATTTGGGTGTTGCGGGCAATGCGCGCCGAGTGGTCGGTGGGAAGCGCCAGCGCCTCATCGAAGGAATTGGTATGCAGTGATTGCGTGTGGCCCTGCGTCGCCGCCATCGCCTCGATCATCGTGCGGATGATGTTGTTGTAGGGGTCCTGCGCCGTCAGCGACCATCCCGATGTCTGGCAGTGCGTGCGCAAGGAAAGCGAACGCGCGTCCTTCGGCGCAAAGTTCTTCTGCATCAGCTCCGACCAGATCAGCCGGGCGGCCCGCATCTTGGCCACTTCCATGAAGAAATTCATGCCGATGGCCCAGAAGAATGACAGGCGCGGCGCGAATTTGTCGATGTCGAGACCTGCCGCAACGCCGGCGCGCGCATATTCGATGCCGTCGGCGATGGTGTAGGCAAGCTCAAGGTCGGCCGAGGCGCCGGCTTCCTGCATGTGGTAGCCGGAGATCGAGATCGAGTTGAACTTCGGCATGTGCCGCGAGGTGTACGAGAAGATATCCGACACGATCCGCATCGAGGGTTTGGGCGGATAGATGTAGGTGTTGCGGACCATGAACTCCTTGAGGATGTCGTTCTGGATGGTGCCGGCAAGGTCTTTCTGGGCAACGCCCTGCTCTTCGGCCGCTACGATAAAAAGCGCAAGGATCGGTAGGACCGCACCGTTCATGGTCATCGACACGGTCATCTGATCAAGCGGGATGCCGTCGAAAAGCTGGCGCATGTCGAGAATGGAATCGATGGCGACGCCTGCCATGCCGACGTCGCCGGCAACGCGCGGATGGTCGCTGTCGTAGCCGCGATGGGTGGCGAGGTCGAAGGCGATGGAGAGGCCTTTTTGTCCAGCGGCGAGATTGCGCCGGTAGAAGGCGTTCGATTCTTCGGCCGTCGAGAATCCGGCATACTGGCGGATCGTCCAAGGCTTCTGGACGTACATGGTGGGGTAGGGGCCGCGCAGGTAAGGGTCGAGGCCGGGATAGGTATCGAGATTGTCGAGACCGGCAAGGTCGTCCTCGCTGTAGAGGCGCTTGAGCGCGATGCCCTCAGGCGTGACCCACTTGCCATCCACCTTGATTGTACGGCGATGCGCCGGCGCCCACGCAATACTGCTGAAATCGGGGATCATGCTGATTATGCCTCGATCTCTTGATCGATACGAACTGGGACGAGCGGATCGCAGAAAACGACGCCGTCGGTGGGGCCGGGCCGTTTCTCCGCAGCAAGCGTTTGCACGGGCCGCTCCGCCTTGGCCGGATAGAGCGTTGTGCCGACAATCTTGCGGCTGCCGGTTTTGTATGCTGCCGCCCGCTCGACGGCGGACGCCTTCACGCGAGCCTGGATGTGGCCAGCCTTCAGGCTGGCGAGCACGCCGCCTTCGGCCTCAATGCGCTGGAATTCGGCCCATGCGGCCTCGCAAAGATTTTCGGTCAGCGCCTCTACCCCGCCCGATCCTCTTGCCGGGTCGTTGACGTGATCGATATGGCTTTCGCGCATCATGACCAGTTGAGTGTTTCGCGCGATGCGACGGGCAAAGCCTTCCGGCAAACCGTGGGCAATGGTGTGCGGCAGGACCGAGATTGTGTCGGCACCTCCCGCAGCGGCTGCGAAGCAGGCGATTGTGTTGCGCAGGATGTTGGTCTCGCTATCCAGCCGGCTGATCATCCGCATGGACGTTTCGGCGTGCACGACGGTGGGCGACGACGGAATGGCGCAGGCCTCCTGGATGCGCGCCCACAGCCGTCGCAAGGCCCTGATCTTGGCCATCGAGACGAACTGGTTCTGGTCCACGCTAAGCGCGAAGCCGATATGTGGCGCGGCGTAGACGAGCGCTTGCCGGGCTTCCTCAAAGAGTTTCAGATGTGAAACGGCGGACGCCAGCATGACGCCGAGTTCCTGCGCCTCCGTCGCTCCGGCATTGTGCACGACCCTGCCGTCTGCTTCGAGCAGGACGCCTGGCACATCCATTGCGAAGAAATGCGCCAGCGATTGCGGCATCGAGGCTTTCAGCGCCTCAAGCGACATGCGCAGCCGGCCGGTTCCGGCAAAGGTTGCGGCCGGATCGACGCCAAACGACAGGTTCAGCTTGGCGGGGTCCACCTTGGTGCGCGAGACGAGGGCAACGAGCCAGTCAGCCATCGCGCGGCTGGCCGGATGAACGTCGATGCGCACCTGGACATCGTTGAGCGACACGCCTTCGAGCAGGCGTTCAAGGGTTTCGACGCTGCTCGGCAAGCCATAGCCGAAGGCGTTTGGCGCGCCTTCGAACACCAGCGCCAGCCCGGTCGCACCTTGGGCGATGTCCTCGGCAATTTGCGCCTTGGCCCGTTCGATGTCGGGGTCGTCCACGCGCTGGCAAATCGTCCACGGCCGGGACGGGCGGGCGCGAACACTGGCTTGGGTATCTTCACGGCGTGCGTAGAGCGGTTCGATGCGCAGGCTGTCATCGGTGTGGGAAACCAGCGTTTCCTCGAACGAAGCCCCGGCAAGCGCCTTTTCGGCGAGTGCCCGCCAACGCTTCTCCTGCCCATCATTATTTTGTGTTGTCTCGCTCAAGGCTCCGGCGCCCTCCGCTGTACTTGATTGCCGGCCGCATCAGCCTGGATCAACTCACTCTAAGGTTCCTGTACCCATACCGCAATGCAACAGATGTCTGAGGCCGCCAAAGTTGCGTCTTTGATTTTCGCCAATGGCTCACTATACCTGCACAAATGGCGTGGTTCGCGAAGTTGGACACATCGGGTTTGCGGAGATTTGCATAATGGCCGACAACGAAAGCATCTTCCTGGGAGCCAGCCGCAAGCCGGATGACAGCTACCAGAGGCCCGAGAACCTGCTGCTGCAATATGGCAACCGGCATGGGCTGGTGACCGGCGCAACAGGCACCGGTAAGACGGTGACCCTGCAGATCATGGCCGAAGGCTTTTCCAATGCCGGCGTGCCGGTGTTTTGCGCCGATATCAAGGGCGACTTATCGGGCATCGCAATGATGGGCGAAGCCAAGGATTTTCTGCTCAAGCGTGCCGAGCAGATCAAGCTGGAGCCTTATGAGTTCCAGGAATTCCCGGTGATCTTCTGGGACTTGTTCGGCGAGCAGGGTCACCCGATCCGCGCTACCGTTTCGGAAATGGGGCCGCTGCTTTTGTCGCGCCTGATGAACCTCACCGAGGCGCAGGAAGGCGTGATGAACATCGCCTTTCGTATCGCCGACGAAGAGGGCCTGCTTCTGCTCGACATGAAGGATTTGCAGGCATTGCTTGCCAATCTTGCCGAGCGTGCCGAAGAAATCGGCGCGCGCTACGGCAATGTCACCAAGCCTTCGGTGGGAGCGATCCAGCGCTCGCTGCTGATATTGGAAGAACAGGGCGGCAAGAACTTCTTCGGCGAGCCGGCTTTGCGCATAGCAGACATCATGCGCACCACGCGCGACGGTCGTGGCGCGATCAACGTGCTGGCCGCCGACAAGCTGATGATGAACCCCAGGCTCTACGCGACGTTCCTGCTTTGGCTGATGTCGGAGCTGTTCGAGGTGTTGCCCGAGGTGGGCGACCCGGACAAGCCGAAGTTGGTCTTCTTCTTCGATGAGGCGCACCTGTTGTTCGACGATGCGCCGAAAGCGCTGGTCGACCGCGTCGAGCAGGTCGTTCGCCTTATCCGCTCGAAAGGCGTCGGCGTCTATTTTGTTACGCAAAACCCGCTGGATGTGCCCGAAACCGTACTGGCGCAGCTTGGCAACCGCGTTCAACACGCACTGCGTGCCTATACGCCGCGCGAACAGAAGGCGGTCAGGACTGCCGCAGATACTTTCCGGCCCAATCCCGATTTCGACTGCGCCACGACAATCACTCAACTGGGCACGGGCGAAGCGCTTGTCTCGACGCTCGAGGCAAAGGGCGTGCCCTCGATGGTGCAGCGGACACTGATCCGCCCACCGGCATCGCGCCTTGGTCCGATCACGCCGGATGAAAGGCGCAAGCTTATCGCCGAAAGCCCGGTCGCCGGTCAGTATGACGAGGCGGTTGATCGCGAATCGGCCTTCGAGATCCTGCAAAAGAAGGCAAAGGACGCGCAGGCGGCCCAAGAGCAATCGACGCAGTCGGGCGGCTCTCGCTGGACCCTGCCGGACTTTGGCGGCAGCGACAACAACACCTCGGCCGAGCGCGGCACGACACGCCGGGCGCCGCCGCCACGAGCGTCGAATCGCCAGACTGTGGCCGAGGCGGCAATCAAGTCGGTGGTCCGCTCGGTCGGGTCGTCGGTTGGCCGCGCGATTGTTCGCGGTATCCTGGGAAGCCTGTCGCGCGGTCGGTAGGCTTGGGTCGGGGTGACTGGCGCACCCCGACACCCACGTGCACGTTTGTCTAGAACCACATGCCGCGGACGCGGCCGAGCAGCACCGAGCCCTCGGGGACGCCTGCATCAATCGGCGTTCTCGACTGGTAGGAGTTGGCGGCAACCGGTGCACCGAGACCAGCCGTGACCAGGATGGGCGTTCTGTTGGGGACCCGGTCATAGAGGTCGATGATATCCTGGTTCATCAGCCGGACGCAGCCTGAAGAAACGGATTTGCCGATCGAACTCCACTCCGGCGATCCATGCAGCCGGTAAAGCGTGTCTTCGCCATTCTGGAAGATGTAGAGCGCGCGTGCACCAAGCGGATTGGTGAGTCCCGGCGGCATGCCGCCATTGCGGACGCTGTATTTTTCCAACTCCGGCTGACGGCCGATCATTTCGTCCGGCGGTGTCCAGGT
This sequence comes from Mesorhizobium sp. FG116, assembly GCF_057809835.1. Classification (NCBI taxonomy): domain Bacteria; kingdom Pseudomonadati; phylum Pseudomonadota; class Alphaproteobacteria; order Hyphomicrobiales; family Phyllobacteriaceae; genus Mesorhizobium; species Mesorhizobium sp. FG116. The sequence continues at coordinate 78,888 of NZ_JBMDKS010000021.1, read as the reverse complement.
TGGCCACTTGCGCTTCCACTGCACCACGGCGCTGCCGGACCATTCGAAACCGGCGCGGCCAAGCCCGACGCCGTAGCGGATCGCCTGGCCGCCTTCGCGCACCAAATAGAGGAAGTGCGCCGAGGTATCGACAACGATGGTTCCGGGTCTCTGTCCCGTCGGGTCGGCAACGATCTGGCGCAGGAACTGCGGGTCCATCTTGCGGATCGGCACGGCCGGAACCTCGTAGCCTTCGTCAATGACGGGACCGTACATCATCTCGTAGCTGCCGAGTTCCGGCTCCACCGGTTGCTCGACCGGAGGCGGCGGCACCTGGCTGGTGGTGGTGCATGCGGAAACGGCGGTCGCCGCAGCGCCAATGGCGGCAAGATTAAGAAACCTGCGCCTGCTCAGCGCAACGGGAGAAGAGATGATTGCCATGGCGTTGCCCTGATTTTCGCGATCCAACAAAGTAAACGGCGCACCCGAAAGCACGTTCCCTCCCGAAATCGACCCTCCCGACAGGGCGCGATAGGTAGCCTTGAATCTGGCCTCAGGGTGGACAAACAAAGGCAATGATGTGGCGGCCGAACCACTGTTGCAATTCGGCAACTGGCTTCTAGGCCCATTTGAGGCCAGTTCAGCAAGCAACGGCGCTATCCGTAGGTCAAAAGACCTTCGAGCGACGGCAAGATAAGAGTTGGGAAGAAATCCCGGTATTCGTCCGGTTGATCGGCGCGGTTGATCCAGACGGTGCGAAAGCCGGCTTTGGTTGCGCCGGCCACGTCCCACCGGTTGGAGGATTGGAAAGAAACCGCTGCGGGATAGAGACGCCAAGCCGTTGTCACGATGTCGTAGACGTTGGGATCGGTCTTGAAACGCTTGACCTCGTCGACCGAGAAAACGTCGTCGAGAATTTGATCCAGCGCTGCGGATTTGACCGCGGCGTTGAGCATTTCAGGCGAACCGTTGGACAGGATGGCGAGCTTTGCGCCCGACGCTTTCAAGGCTCGCAGCACGCCGGGGACTTCCGGATAGCAATCCAGGTTCCAGTAGGCATCCAGCAGCTTTTGCCTGAGGGAAGGGTCGGCGCCGGGAGCCTTGCGCAAGGCAAAGTCGAGCGCCTGTTCGGTCAACTGCCAGAAATCCACATAGGCGCCCATGAGCGACCGGACCCATGAATATTCAAGCTGCTTGGCGCGCCACAGCTCCGAAAGCAGTTGGCCTTGGGGGCCGATGTCGCTGGCATGGCGGCGCACGGCGGCGTGCACGTCGAAAAGCGTGCCGTAGGCGTCGAATACATAGGCGGCGTGTGGCATGTTGCTGTTGTGGAACGTGATATCGCCTTGTGCAAGCGCGTATTGCCGACTGGTTCCGTCTCTGGCACCAACAAATCCCCGCCATGACGATTGACGAACGGCTTGGAAGCCTTGTCCAATGGCGATGAAATTCTGCTGATCAATGGAATACGGATACCGAAGATGGCAATCTCGACCGCTGCGCAAACAACGACATGGACCTATGTGGATGGTGACTGGCACGAGGGCAATGTGCCGCTTCTCGGACCGCGCAGCCACGCCATGTGGCTTGGCTCGAGCGTGTTCGACGGCGCGCGCTGGTTCGAGGACGTTGCCCCCGATCTCGATCTTCATGCCCGCCGGGTAAACACCTCGGCCATAGCCTTGGGCCTGAAGCCGACCATGACGCCTGAAGAAATCGTCGGATTGACCTGGGACGGCCTCAAGAAATTCGACGGCAAGACGGCCGTCTACATCAGGCCAATGTATTGGGCCGAGCATGGCGGCTATATGGCGGTGGCGGCCGACCCGGCTTCGACACGCTTCTGCCTGTGCCTGTACGAAGCGCCGATGTTGCCGCCGAGCGGCTTCTCGATAACGGTTTCGCCATTCCGACGGCCGACGATCGAGACGATGCCGACCAACGCCAAGGCCGGCTGCCTTTATCCCAACAATGGGCGTGCGATCCTGGAAGCCAAGATGCGCGGCTTCGACAATGCGCTTGTTCTGGACATGTTGGGCAACGTCGCGGAGACCGGATCGTCCAACATATTCCTGGTCAAGCAGGGCCATGTCTTCACGCCGGCGGCCAATGGCACTTTCCTTTCCGGCATCACGCGCGCCCGCACGGCGGGGTTGCTTGCCGACAGCGGCTTGCAAGTCACCGAAAAGACCCTTTCGGTGCGCGATTTCCTCGAGGCGGACGAGATTTTCTCGACCGGAAACCATTCCAAGGTGGTGCCGGTTACGCGTATAGAGGAAAGGCATCTCCAGCCCGGCCCTGTGGCCAAAAAGGCGCGAGAGCTTTATTGGCAATGGGCGCATTCGACTTCCGCGCCGTGAGGTCATAAAAGAGCGTTGTTGCGTCGCTCCGGTGTTGCTCCGGAGTGATCCAGACCTATCTTAGTTCAGCAGAAAAAGCTGAATTTTCATTGAGGAGTAGACCGATGGCTTTTGAACTTCCCGCTTTGCCCTACGACTATGAGGCATTGCAGCCTTACATGTCCAAAGAGACGCTCGAATATCACCACGACAAGCACCACAAGGCTTATGTCGACAACGGCAACAAGCTGGCAGCCGAAGCAGGCATGGGCGATTTGTCGGTAGAGGAAGTCGTCAAGCAGTCCTTCGGCAAGAACGCCGGTCTCTTCAACAATGCTGCCCAGCACTACAACCACATCCATTTCTGGAAGTGGATGAAGAAGGGCGGCGGCGGCAACAAGCTGCCGGGCGCGCTGCAAAAGGCGGTTGATTCCGACCTCGGCGGCTATGACAAGTTCAAGGCCGATTTCATCGCCGCGGGCACGACCCAGTTCGGGTCGGGCTGGGCCTGGCTTTCGGTGAAGGATGGCAAGTTGGCCATCTCCAAGACCCCGAACGGTGAGAACCCGCTGGTTCATGGCGCATCGCCGATCCTGGGCGTCGATGTGTGGGAACACTCCTATTACATCGACTACCGCAACGCTCGTCCGAAATATCTCGAGGCGTTCGTCGACAGCCTGATCAACTGGGATCACGTCCTCGAGCTTTATGAAAAAGCGAAAGCCTAATCGACATGACCAAAAAAGCCCCGGTTCGACCGGGGCTTTTTTTGTTTGGAGCGTGATTATCACGTAACCGTGAGGCGAAATTCTGAAATTTTTCAGCCAGCTTGCGCGTTGTACGCCGGTTACCTTTTGTGTCTCAACAAGGAGAGCCTACGGAATGAGAAAGCTCATATTCGCCATCTCAATGCTTACTTTCGCAGTGTCAGCCGCATCTGCCGATCCAGTCCTCGACCGCCAGCAGACGATGAAGGAGCGCGGCAAGATCGTCGGCGAATTGGCCAAGATGGTGAAGGGCGAACAGGCCTTCGACGCGGCAAAGGTGGATACGGCTCTCAAAGCGTTGCAGGTGAATGCCGAGAAATTCGACGCGGATGCGCTTTTCCCGGCCGGCAGCACGGATGGCGACACCACCGCCAGCCCGAAGATTTGGGAAGACATGGCAGGCTTCAAGGCAACTGAAGACAAATACCTGGCCGACGTGAAAGCCGCCGCCGCCGCAGCACCGGCTGATGTCGATGCCCTCAAGGCCCAGATCGGCGTGCTTGGGTCGAATTGCAGCACCTGCCACCAGAGCTACAGGATCAAGAAGGGCTGACCGCTGCAGATGCCGCGGCTCAAAAAGCTTGCCGGTACAATCCTGACGCTGGCCGGTGTCGGGATTGGCGCCGGTTGGGTGCTGTCGGCACCGACCGACATAGACCCGCAAGTGATGGCAACCGCAGGGCCCGGTGAAGCGGCAAGGGGCGAGCGCATCTTCAATGCAGGAGGGTGCGCTTCCTGCCATGCCAAGCCGGGTTCCAAGGACGCAGGAAGGCTCGAGTTGACAGGCGGCTTGGCTCTCAAGACGCCGTTCGGCACATTCATAGCCCCAAACATTTCGCAGGACGGCAAGGACGGCATCGGCTTATGGTCGCGGGAGGATTTCGCCAACGCCATGCTGAAAGGCGTGTCGCCTTCCGGCGAGCATCTCTACCCGGCCTTTCCATATGCCTCCTATGCCCGCATGAAGCCGGCTGATATCGCAGATCTTTACGCGTACATGCAGACCTTGCCTGCGGTAGGCGGCAAGGCTGATGGGCATTCGCTGGCTTTTCCCTTTAATATTCGCCGCGGCATCGGGCTTTGGAAGCGGCTCTACCTCAGCAGTGATCCGGTCGTGACCTTCGCAGAAGGCACGCCTGAAACCGTGCTTGCCGGGCGCTATCTGGTCGAAGGTCCTGGCCATTGCGGCGAATGCCATACACCCCGCAATTTTGCCGGTGGCAGCGACAAGGCCCAATGGCTGGCAGGTGCGTCTGCTGCTGAAGGAGAGGGCATCGTTCCCAATATCACCTCGGGAGAGGGTGGGATCGGCGAATGGTCCGAAGGGGACATCGCCAACTACCTCGAAACCGGCTTCACGCCGGATTTCGATTCGGTTGGCGGCGCCATGGTGGAAGTCCAGAAAAACATGGCGAAACTGACGCCGGAAGATCGCGCTGCCATTGCCGCCTATCTCAAGGCGATACCAGCGCATCCGAACGGATATCCGCCACGTAAGCCGGCGACAAACTGACGGGTGGTTTCGCGCCGGCTCTTACCTGCGCGAGCCTTTCATCAAGCGAGCGGCGTGGCGTCGCTTTTACCCGTTATCTTCAGGGCAAACGCATAGCTGAAGGCAATTTCCTCAAGTCGTGAAAACCGCCCCGATGCGCCGGCGTGGCCGGATTCCATGTTGATCTTGAACAGCACCGGATTGTCGCCGCTCTTGCGCTCCCGCAGCCTGGCAACCCATTTGGCCGGCTCCCAATAGGTCACGCGCGGATCGGTTAGGCCGGCAACGGCAAGGATCGGCGGGTAATTGTAAGCGCCGACATTGTCGTAGGGAGAGTAGGCGGCAATGGTCCGATAATCCTCTACCGATGTGATCGGATTGCCCCATTCGGGCCACTCCGGCGGGGTCAGCGGCAGCGTTTCGTCGAGCATGGTGGTGAGCACATCGACGAAGGGGACTTCGGCGATGATGCCACCAAAAGCGTCAGGCGCCATGTTGGCGACCGCCCCCATCAGCATGCCGCCAGCCGATCCGCCCTGGGCCACGATGTGATCGTGGGAGGTGTATCCTTCGGCAACAAGGTGTTGGGCGACCGCGATGAAGTCCTTGAAGGTGTTTTCCTTCTTCGTCCGTTTGCCCTCGTCGTACCACGCATATCCCTTGTCCTTGCCGCCGCGGACATGGGCAATGGCGTAGACGAAGCCACGATCGACCAACGACAGGCAATTTGTGTTGAAGGATGCCGGAATGGCGATGCCGTAGGAGCCATAGCCATAGAGCAGGCAGGGCGCTGATCCGTCGAGTACTGTATCGCGATGGTAGAGCAGCGACACCGGAACGCTTTCGCCATCGGGCGCGGGAGCCATCAGCCGCCGCGTGACGTAGTGCGACGCGTCATGCCCGGACGGCACTTCCTGCGTTTTCAGGAGCTCGCGTTCCCGCGTTTTCATGTTGTAATCGAACACTTGCGCCGGCGTGGTCATTGATGAGTAGGAAAAGCGCATGACCTCGGTGTCGTATTCATAGGAGCCCGACAGGCCGAGCGAGAACGCTTCCTCATCGAAGGAAATCGTGTGCTCATGACCGCTCGCACGGTCGCGGACGACGATGCGCGGCAGGCCCTCCAGCCGCTCCAGGCGGACAAGATAGTTCTTGAAGCCGATGACCGACAGGATCAGCCTGCCGGGCTGGTGAGGAACCAGTTCTTTCCAATTGGCGCGAACCGGGTTGTCGGCCGGCGCGGTCATGATCTTGAAATCTTTCGCGCCGCCTTCATTGGTCAGGATGAAGAAGATGTCGCCGCCTTCTTCCAAATCGTATTGCAGGCCGCTCTCCCGCGGTGAAACCAGCCTGGGTTCGGCAAGCGGATCCGTGGCCTTCAATATGCGGTATTCAGACGTCTCGTGATCGTTGATGCCGACAAGAATCCATTCGTTGGAGCGCGTACCACCGACATCCATGAAAAAGCCGGGGTCCGCCTCTTCATAGACAAGGCGGTCGTTGGCGGGGTTATCGCCGATCTTGTGAAACAGGACCTTCGAGGGGCGGTGATTGGCATCGAGCCGCGTGTAGAAGAAGCCGTCATTGTTCGCGGTCCAGACACCGGAGCCACCGGTGTCGCCGATCTGGTCGGGCAGGTCGGCGCCGCTGGCCAGGTCCCGCACGCGCAGCGAGAAAAACTCAGAGCCACGATCATCAAAGGCCCACAGCAGGCGCTTGTGATCTGATGAATGATCGATGCCGCCCAAGCGGAAGTAGGCCTTTCCTTCGGCCTCGGCGTCGCCATCCAGCAGAATTTGTTCTTCGCCACCCTCCCGGGGCAAACGGAAATAACGCGGCTGCTCGCCGCCAACCTTGAAAGACGAGCCATAGGCATAAGGTCCGTCTTTCATTGGCACCGAAGAATCGTCTTCCTTGGTGCGCCCCTTCATCTCCTTGAACAGCAGCTTTTGAAGGTCGGCCGTGTCAGCCATCAGTTTTTCCTGATAGGCATTCTCGGCTTCCAGATGCGCCCGGATCTTCGTGTCGAGCAAGGCCGGATCCCTGAACACTTCTTGCCAGTTGTCCGCCCGCATCCATGAAAATTCGTCTGTACGTGAAAACCCGTGCCGACTATCGGAAACGGGGTGCTGTTCGGGGCGAGGCGGGATGGCGGTGAGGAAAGCGGTCTTTGTCATTGGTGCCGTCACGTTGTTGCTTCCATTCGAATGACCACGTTCGGGCGTGAGGTTCAAGTGCGGAGGCCGCCGAGTAAAGACGGCGGGCAAGGCTTGTGCCGAAGTCGGAATTCGCGAGAGTTTGACTGCATTTGTAACGATTAATTCAGTTCGTAACGTAAATGTTTCGTAAAGACATGTACCGTAGCGGGCACATGGGTGTTCCCGTAAGTTGTGGTTGTGTATTATTAATTGAAGTTAAGATCGATAACTTCTGAATAACAACCAAAGTAGCCCATCGGGCGAATTGACTTGCAACAGGTGTAGGCCCATTAAGATTTGGCAGGACGAATCGTGTGGGATTCGTGGTGTGTCAATTCGTTCAAGATGCCCTCAATACAAGCGAAGGGCATAGCCATCCAAGTCTCTCGTTGGGATCCAAAGATCATGGACATTGCAGAAGCCCCTAACAGAAACAGCGATATGCTGATTGAGCTTACTGCCGATGTTGTGGCGGCTTATGTCAGCAACAATCCGGTTCCTGTCGGCGAACTGCCGAACCTGATTGCCGATATTCATGCCGCGCTGGGGCGTGTCGGCGGAACTGCCGAGCCGCAGCCTGTCGACAAGCAAAAGCCTGCCGTGAATCCGAAACGATCGGTCCACGACGAGTACATCGTTTGTCTTGAGGACGGCAAGAAGTTCAAGTCGTTGAAGCGCCACCTGATGACCCACTATGGCCTCAGCCCCGACCAGTATCGTGAAAAGTGGGGCCTGGACGCGACCTATCCCATGGTCGCGCCGCACTATGCTGCAGCAAGGTCTCAGTTGGCCAAGAAGATGGGCCTCGGGCGCAAGCGCAAGGGTCGCTAAGCCGGGTATCCGGTCGGTACGTGTCCCGGCGTTTGCTTGCAGACTGGCCTTGCCGGCATGCATTTGCGGTATTGACTTCGTCCCGCATGCTTTTCACTTTCCTGAATGTTTGAGCGGCGCCGTTGGTGCCGTTTACCTTTTAGCGGGCTGGTTTTACAGGCGCGGGCCGAATTGTACCGGGCGCCTTGTGGGACGCTGCGCCGCAAAGCCTGTCCAGCGCCTGCTTCAGCGCGATGTGCCGGTTCAGGTCGTAGCTCCAGTGCCGCCTCAATCCCTTGATCCGTTCGCGGCTGATCAAGCGTTCCACGCGCTCGATCAGCTTGGTCCGTTCCTCTTGCCCGGCTTCGAGAGCGGCCGAGAGGTCAATGCCTCCTAGCAGGCGAAGAGCCACTCTTTGCGCGGCTTCCGCCGTATCCGCCAGTTTCTGGCTCGCGAAAATATTCGCTTCGTGTTCAAGCCTGCCCATCGTCCGGTCTCCTGTGAATTGGAGCCTGAACTATTGGGAGGGTTCGAAGGTCAGTGGAGAAAATACCGGGATTATTTACGAATGAAAATTTGAAAATACATATTTATCAATGGGCTAGGGTAATTGAGCATGGTTCTTGGTTCTTTGTTTGTTCACACCTAAGGGAAGGGTCGGTATAAGGAACATATTCCTATTTTTGGAGGAAAGTTCCGTGCATGCCAATACCGCCTCTCCCACCGAAGACCCATTGCGCCTGACTATCGAGGCTAATCCGGTCGGCAGTGGTTTCCAGCCGGTTCCGAAGCTTCGTGACGAAGTGACCATGGACGTTTGCGAATGTCTGATCGACATGGCCTCGGCGCTCTTTTCCTTGCCGGGCAAGGAATTGCGGCGCGCTGGGCGATCGACGCTTCCTGTGTCCCGGGTCCGCCAGGTCGCGATGTATGTTGCGCATGTGGTGCTAAGGCTGACGATGGGCGATGTCGGCCGTGGGTTCGGACGTGACCGGACCACTGTCGTCCATGCCTGCCAGATAGTCGAGGATCTGCGGGACGATCCGGATTTCGATCGCGTCGTCTCGATGTTCGAACGCGTGGCGTTCGCGGCGTTCCGGACCAGGTTGGGACTATGATATGGATGAACTTGCTCAAATTGGCGCTCGGGTGCTGCGCTTCCTGTCGAAAGGTCCTGCATCGACATGCCACGCTGCAAGCGGCGGCAAGACATTGCTCGAAGCGGCGGATCGTGGCGCGATTTCTCTGGACGAGGAAATTCTGGACAGGATGGTGGCGCGGGGGCTCCTTCTCAGGTCGTCAGATCGCATTTCCCTTTCGCAGCAGGGAAATGAGCTCGCGCGCCAACTGAACGCCGCGAAGCGGGCTGCCGCTTCCCCGGGGATGGAAATCGGCACCGTTGCGATAGAAACCGATGGCGGATTTCGCAGCGTACTCGCAAACCTGTCCGAGTCGCCGCTCGCCCAATTGGTGAGGATGAAGACCAAGGCTGGAAAGCCATTCCTGTCCACCCGCGAATTCGACGCTGGTGAGAGGCTTCGGTCTGACTATACGCGCGGCCAGCTCATGCCGAGGATGGGCGCGAACTGGATTGCAAGCGTTGCCTCTGGGCGGCGCGCGGGCGGCGGTGTTGCTGAACTGACGGACGCCGCGCTCAGCGCAAGGCTAAGGGTCGAAGGCGCGATTTCCAAGGTCGGCCCGGAACTGTCGGGGGTGTTGCTCGATATCTGCTGTTTCCTGAAAGGGCTGGAACAGGTGGAGATGGAGCGGGGATGGCCGGTGCGCTCGGCCAAGGTGGTGCTGAAGACGGCCTTGGGGGTGCTGGCCCGCCACTATTTTCCAGAGCGCGCTGCGAACAACGGTTCACAGCGAAAAGTGCTGCATTGGGGCTCGCAGGACTACCGCCCAAGCCTGTCGGGCCAGTAGGTCATGCCGGAGCGGCAAGGTTGCAGATCAGGCGTTTTGTCTTGCCGCTTCGGCGTCGTGAAGGATGCGCTTGACCATCGCGCGCAGGCCGTTCGCGCGCTGCGATGACAGGTGTTCGTCAAGCCCCAGCACCTTGAGCGTCGCTTCGGCGTCGATCTTGAGGATGTCGCTCGCCTTGTGGCCGGAGAACAGGGCAAGCATGATGGCGACAAGGCCGCGCACGATATGCGCGTCGGAATCACCCCTGAATGTGATGATGGGGTCTGCACCTGCGCCATATTCGGTCGTAAGCCAGACCTGGCTGACGCATCCCTGCACCTTGTTGGCCGCCGTCCGGTCGCTATCAGGAAATTCCGGAAGAGCCTCGCCCAGTTCGATCACGTAGCGATAGCGCTCTTCCCATTCGTCAAGGAAGGAAAAGTCATCGAGAATGGCTTGGATCGTGATGCTCATGCCGCAGCATATAGTCTTGCCGCACAGTGCCGTCACGGAAAAAAGAAGTAGGCCCTAGTTGCCGGCAGCTTTGGCACTGGTAGGCAGAGGTATGCTGCCGGTTGTGGCGGGCTCGGCCTTTTCGGCCGGCGCGTCCTCAATGAGTGTCGCGGCGATCTTGGCGGTCATTTTGGCGCGTTCCGAGATGGTGTGTACGGCCGATGCACCGGTTTCGCAGACGTCGGGTTTGCGCTCGCAGATGCCGGCAAGGTCGCCGACCGCTTCCTGAGCGGCTATCAATGCCTGGATCGGATTGACGCTCTCCCGGCCTTGCTCGTCGGGGCCGACATCGAATGGCAGGGCCAGAAGAACAAGCGAAAACCAAAACGCAAGTCTGATCAGGAAACCCATGTCGACATTCTCTCACGGTCGGATCGCGCGGGTCGCGCTTATGCATCCTTTTTCATGCGTACTATGCCCACTCGTGAACCAAGGGCGGCTTGTGCTCAAGAGAACAATTTAGTTCAAATTTTAACAGAGCACGTCGAAGCTGCGTCGCAGAGTTCATCCGGTCGAAATGCGCTTCTCCCCGTCAAACGCCAACTGCACGGCCAAGACATTGTTCCTGTTTCGGTTTTTGGCCTCTTGATTGGCATTGCGGGCAATTTTTCGGCATGCCGAAGGGATGTTGCGCCTCCTAACCGTTCATTTACCATAGACGGAATTGCTGCCTGCAAGACGGCGCGCGCACCCAAATCCAGGCCGAAATTCATCGGCAGCCGGCTACTTTTATCCATTCCTTAAAGGCTGAATGCGACTTTCGGGCTCAACCATAATCGACCTGTCAAGCAGGTCAGCACAGGGCGTTGAGTTGAGTTCGATTGCGACCAGATACGTTGGACTAGCTGACGCGATGGCCGCCGGTTGCGAGCGTCTCGTGCATGGCACAGTGGCGGAACGCCAAATGCGCCAAAGCCAGCGCCGCTTCATCGGCACGATGCTGTGCATCCCGTTTTTCGCCGCAGGTGCCGCCGTGACCTTGATCACATCAAGCGTCGGCGCGTCAATTACGCTGGCGGTGATATTTGCCGTCTTCGGCCTCTGCTGGCTCACTGCGCTATTGGTCTCCGCGACGGGGCGCATGAACATTTTCGGCGGCGTGGCTCTGGTGGGATCGGCACTGGGACTGGCTGTGCTTTTGACTTCCGCAGGTGGATTGGCGTCGCCGATAGCGATGCTTGCAATCGCTCTTCCCGTCGAAGCGTTCTGGGTCGGTAAATCGCGGCAATCGGCAATTGCCGGTTCGTTCGCGGCGCTCGGCTCAATCCTTCTACAGTTCCTGCCCGGTGGGCTCGTCCTGCCGCTTGCGGAGCCGGCCGCCTGGCAATGGCTGTTCCCGTTGGCATGGGTTGTGACGCTGGTTCCGCGCCTTGGAGGGTTCCGCAGCGAAGATGCGGCGGGGCAGGACGTGCCAGCCAAGCAGGACCTCGAATCGGCCATTGCCGCCGTTGTTTTTCGCATGACCCGGCAAGGCGATGTCATCGATGCGAGCGGCCAAACTCGATCGATCCTGAACCTTGCTCCGGACCTCCTGCTTGGCACCGGTCTTTTTGACCGCATCCATTTGGCTGACCGGATTGCCTATCTGAACGCGCTGGCCGACATGCGTGACGGCGCCCGTTCGAGCACCGTGGATCTGCGCGTTCGCCTGCCCCAGGAAAGCTCGGGTGCACTGGCTGACAATTATTGCGCTTTTGCCCTGGAACTGATGGCAGCGGGCGAGAAAAGCGACAGCTTCATCGCGCTGTTGCGCAGCAACGCTGAAGTCGACGACCTGCGGCAAGCCCTTGCCCAGGCAAACGAATCAGCCGCGAGCGCCGATGTTACCAAGAGCCGCTTCCTGGCTGCCGTCAGCCACGAATTGCGCACGCCGCTTAACGCCATCATCGGCTTCTCCGACATGCTCTTGCATGAGATGTTCGGGCCGTTCAGGGATCCGCGCCAGAAGGAATATGTCGAGCTGGTTCGCGATTCAGGGCGGCACCTGCTCGATGTCGTGACCTCGATCCTCGATGTTTCTCGCATCGAGGCGGGTGCCTACTGGACCCAGATGGAGCCGTTCCGCTTTGCCGATGCCGTCGAGATGACACGCTCGATGATGCAGTTGCAGGCCGATGCGAAGGGCATCCGGCTCGACACGCGCATTCCCGCCGATGCCGGCGAGATCAATGCCGACCGCCGTGCCGTGCAGCAGATACTGATCAATCTGGCCTCCAACGCGATCAAGTTTACGCCGGAGGGCGGAGAAGTGATGATCGGCGCGCAACGCGTAGGCTCGCGCCTTCATTTCTGGGTGCGCGACAACGGGATCGGCATTGCCGAGGATGATCTCACCTGTCTCGGGCAACCTTTCGTGCAGGTCCAAAACGACTATACCCGCCGCTTCGAAGGGACCGGACTTGGCCTTTCGCTGGTCAAGGGCTTGGTCACCCTGCATGAAGGGACGATGTCGATCGAAAGCATGCCGGGTGAGGGGACGACTGTTTCCATAAGCGTTCCGGTCGATGGGCCGAAGGGCAAGGCGGACAAACTCGTGGTGCTGCCGACGGCGACGTCGACCGCAAACAAGCAAGGGGGCTCAGGTGGCTCGCTCCGCAAAACGGCGTAAAGCGCCTGCAAATCGCGCCAGCGTCCTTCAAAAGGGTGCCGTTGCGCTCGGTGACGCAGTATCGCGCAACCCGGTGCTGGTCGGCGGTTCGACCGCATTTCTGGTGACGCTGTTTTACGTCTCGGCCAATGCCTTGTGGTATCAACCATTTCCGCATTCGGGTGCGTTCTTCGCCACGAGAAGCATCGAGAATTTTCCGACGGTGGAGCAGGTAGAACCTGAAACCACGATTAATATCGTTCGGCCCGAAGCACCGAAAGGCGACCCGGTTGTCGAGCAGGTGCAAAACATCCTGAAGCATTTGGGCTTCTACGACGGAAGCGCGGACGGCTTGGCTGGTCCAGCCACACACGATGCCGTCGCGGCTTATCAGAGCAAGGTGGGGTTGGAAGCGACCGGCAGGATCGACGACGCGTTGCTCAACCAGTTGGGAACGGCACCGGTGTCGGCTTCCGTGCCTACGCCAACGCTGCGCACCGAGACAACGAGTTCTATACCCGCGACGCTGGCCGCAATCTCGCCGGATGCGCATATCATCAAGATACAGGCCGGATTGAAAGCCTTCGGCAACGAGGATATCCAGCTCGACGGTGTGGCGGGCGCCCGCACCAAGGCGGCGATCCGTGAGTTTCAGGCGATTTTCAGATTGCCGGTGACCGGCGAGGCGGACGAGGCGGTCTACGCAAAGATGCGCGAGATCGGCTTGACCGACTGAGGGTCGCCTCGCCAATTCGGCGCGAAGCTGCTATCTGCGCGCCGTGCAGCCTCCAGAACCGACACATGGACTAAGAAATGCGTGTAACCACTGATTTGTGGGTCGCAGCCCTTGTGCGTCGCGTTTTCTCCTCGGGAGGCTTTGCTGCAGTTGTCAAACGCGGTGCGTCGGAAGCCGGCGCGATCTTTGTCTTGAGCCGCGGCAGACTTGGAGACGTTTTTCTGTTTGGGCCGGCACCCCAAACCAGCTACGGCTCAGCCAAGCCCGACGAACGCCTGTTCAGCCCAGTAGGTGCGGGTGAAGATGCCGAGGCATTGGAAAAGCGCCTCGAACGCGAGCAGCGGTTCGATCCCGACATCTGGGTGGTGGAGATAGAGATGGGATCGGTTCCGCTTGAGGAACTGATCTCAATTGGTAAGTCCTGACCTTAGGTCTTGTTGGACAGTCTTGCTTCGGTCCTCAGCGGTCCGTTCGACCACATCGCGACCTTCCGTGCAGCTTCCTCGCGGTCCAATTGCCGGTAGCGGTCAAGGAACAGGCGGATGGATTGCGGTTGCGTTGTCAGTCGCGGACTGATGCTGCTTGCGATCAGGAACGCTTCGGCTTCGGGGATATCCAACATGCGCAGCCCAACCAGAAGTGATGCGTAGTCGGGGGAGGTTGCCATTGCCCTTGCCGTTGGGAAATCGATCCCGAGGGCGTCGGCCAAGGCAGTCTGGAACAAGGCCGAATGGCCGCTCAATGCCGTATCCCGCAGCCGTGCACATAACTCCGCATGCACCGCAACGGCGGGCGTCCGCCTGAGCATGATCTCGCGCAGTCGCGTGCGCGTCTCTTCCTCGGCCTTGCCCGGTGTCGAAACCTTTGCCGGGGGTTCTTCGACAACATGCAGCTCCGCCGGCGAGGCGGTGTGGACCCGGACCGGACTGCGCGACGCGGTTTGCCGTTCCAATGCCCGGATGAGACTGGCGATGGCCGGGTGAAGGTTCTTGCGGCGCGCGATGGCGCGTGCGTGCGGCAGGCCCTTGCGACCGATCAGTGAGATAAGATCAACGTCTGTGAGCGCGGCCGAGCGTGTCAGCAAGGGAGCGGCGATACCTACGTCTGCTTCGCTCAGCCGTTTTACCAGTCCCATCGGCGCAGATTCACATTCCGACAACGCTGCTGCTGCAAAGCGCAGGCCTTCTGTCGAAACCTCGTCAAACAGAGGAAGCGTCAAATCGTCGAGTTGAGCGATTTCGCGGCGCGAGGGGCGCGTGAGCGAACAGAATGCGGAAATGGCGGCGCGAAACAGCCGTTCGGCCCTGCCAGTTTCGGTCCGTGCCGCGATTTGCCGGAAATCGGAGAATGACACGAAGAATACGCCTTGCACGCTACGCCACTGGACTGCCCAAGCGCGGCCGGTGTGGTGGCAGCGCCATGAGATCGAACAATGATCAAATTAGCGGCTATCCGTTAGCGTTCCGTTAACCCTCTGGTGGCCTTATCGAATATGGAGGCGTTGCGTTGTGCTCCGGGGAAACCGAGAGGAATGCGCGAACATGGGCATAGTCCTGTCTTTCACGCCGCGATCGACGGCAATCAAGAGAAGTTCAAGCCAAACAGCGGCCGCGGTGGTCATTTTTCCGGGCGTTCGATATGAGCGAGCGGAGGTCACGGGTCATGGCTGTGCCGCTGCGACAGCCGTATCGCCGGCACCTCGCAGCAAGCCGGACCCGCGCCACTGATCGACTGTTAGGTGAGTAGCAGGTCTAGAATTCCCGCAATGTGCAGGAACTCTGGTCGAGGAAGCGCGAGACCGTAGGCTTCCAGCTTTCGTCCGGGACGAAGCTGCGGACAACGATGATGCCCTCGTCGATCGGGGTTTCGACGAAGACGGATCCTTCCAGGTCTTCCGGCAATTGCTTGCGAACCTCGAGCATCTGGGCAGGGGTAAGTGCCACCGCATCCAGCAGCCCGTTGGTCGCGCTATGATCGTTGAAGCTGTAGATATTGTGGCCGCTGCGGTCGTAGATCGATACGGACCAGAACGGAACAGTGTCCGGTGACTTGATCTGCACCATGCCCTCCGCGAGGTCGAAGCGGCAGGCAGCAGCGAAAAACAGCGGATCGACCGACTTGACGACCGGCGGTCCTCCGGCTTCGGCGTCGAGCCGCGTTACCTTGTAGAGGTCCGAAGCCTGGGCGAGCCTCGACCAGGCGTCCCGCTCCGAAAAATCAGGCACCATCAAAAGCACGGCGATATGGACGATGCCGGCGCCTACAAGCCCGAGAAGCGCGGCGTAAATCAGTTTACGCATGGCAGCCGGTCCTGACGATTTGGGGCAAGGTGATATCCGACAGCCCGGTGCTGCTGGCGATCGGCGTATCGTAAAACGTCAGCACGAAGTAAAGCGCGCCGCTGCCCTGAATGTAGAGCCAATTGCCGGGCAATGGATGGTTGCCGACCGAAATCAGCGTGGTGTTGTCGGGTTTGCGCAGGATTTGATAGGACTGGAGCGCGGCAGGGCGAGGCTTTTCCGTCTTGATAACATCGAGCGACTGATCGGCGGCATAAAGCGTCCAGAAGCGGGCGATAGGGAAGTTGCCGTCGATGGTGTATTCACATTCGCGCTTGAGCGGCTCACCGGCGGAGTCGCGTTCGGCCACAAACGCAAGCCCTTCCGCACGGCCGAGCGCCAGCACGCCTTCGCGCGACACCCGAGCCTTGGAGTATGGGTCCGCCTCGGACGTGCCGATATCGGGAAATGCCGTCCAGGCACCGATGGTGATGGCTCCAACGCCCTTCTGCGCTTGAAGCGTGTACCAGACGCTCGCAGCGCCGCCGCCAATGGCGACGACAAGCGCGACAAGCGTCAGGAGGACATTCTTCAGCATCAAACCGTCATTGCGTTGGTGAATGTTGCAACCGCAGATATCGCGGCGGCTGTTGCGAAGGCAAGCACAACAACGGAGCTTCTACGCCTCGTTCTACAGTGCGGACAAAGTTTCAGGTTCACTTGCGGGCTGCAGCGGAGGCGCTGAACGGAACTGCACGTTCATGTCACGCAGGACATGCGTGGTGCGGCTGGAAAGGACTGGAGGCCGCTCGGCTGCTGCCTTGTCTGCAGCATCCTGGACCGCCTGCTTGTCGGCTTCTTCCGCCTTTGTTGCGGTTTCGACGTCGACGAACGGGTGTTCTATCCCCGGTATTGGTTTCAGGTCTATATTCTGATGCGCGTAGACCATTAGACGCTGCCAGATCATCGCTGGCAGCGAGCCGCCGGTCATGTTCTTGGTGGGGCTGTAGTCGTCGTTGCCGAGCCAGACGGCTGCGGTGTAGTTGCCGGTGAAGCCGACATACCACGCATCGCGGTAGGACTGGCTGGTGCCGGTCTTGCCGCCGGACACGATACCGGGCAGGGCGGCACGGCGCGCGGTGCCGATGACGGGCACCTGGACCAGCATGGAATTCATGTATTTGAGCGCTTGCTCCGACAGGACGCGGTGCGGCGGCGCTGCATCCTTGGCGAAATCGTAGATGACCTCGCCGGTGTGCGTGACGAGCTGGGTGATGCCGTGCCGGCTTCCGACCATGCCGTTTTGGGCAAACACGCTGTAGCCCGTCGCCTGATCCATGACGGTCATGCCGGAGGTGCCGAGAACCATGGTCTTGTGCGATTCCAACGGCGACTCGACGCCCATTGCCTCGGCCATTGCCTTGATCGGTGCGATGCCGAGCTTTTCCTTGGCAAGGCGCACGGGGACGGTGTTGATCGACTTCACCAGCGCGGTGGTGAGCGTCATGGTGCCGGCGGACGCGCCGTTATAGTTGCCCGGATGCCAGTTGCCCCAACTGACCGGCGCGCCGGAAACGATGGAATCGGGCGTCAGGCCGTTTTCCATAGCAGTTGCATAGACATAGACCTTGAACGACGAGCCGGGCTGCCGGAGCGCCTTGGTGGCGCGGTTGAACTGGCTGGCGCCATAGTCGCGGCCCCCGACGATCGCCCGGACCGCACCGTTGGTCTCTATGACCACGACCGCGCCTTGCGAGGCGTGGTAGTCCTTGCCGAATTGGCGTAGGTGAAATTCCAGTGATTCTTCAGCGGCTTGCTGGATATTGGGGTCGTAGGTGGTGTGGGCGACGAGCGAGTGCTGACCCGACTTCATGGCGAGGCGTTTGACTTCCTCGAAGGCCCAGTCGAGGTAGTAGTCAGGGCTCTTGCGGTCGCCGCGGTCGACGACGTCGGCGGGATGGCGGCGAGCCTGCAAGACCTGGCCCTCGGTCATGAAGCCGCTATCGACCAGATTGGATAAGACGACGTTGGCGCGGGCGCGCGCTTCCGGCAGGTTGATGTGCGGCGCGTATTTGGTCGGCGCCTTGAACAGGCCGGCAAGCATGGCGGCTTCGGCAAGGGTCAGGTCCTTGACGCTCTTGCCGAAGTAGAAATCGGCCGCCGCCTCGATACCGAAGGTGCCGCCGCCCATATAGGACCGGTCGAGATAAAGCTGGAGGATTTCCTTCTTCGACAGATTGGCTTCCAGCCAGAGCGACAGGAAGGCTTCCTTGACCTTGCGCTCAAGCGTGCGCTCGTTGGACAGGAACAGGTTCTTCGCCAGCTGCTGGGTGATGCTGGAGCCGCCCTGCACGACCGAGTTGGCGCGAACGTTCTCGGTCATGGCGCGCATGAGGCCGAGTATGTCGATGCCGTAGTGATCGAAGAAGCGCCTGTCCTCGGTGGCGAGCACAGCCTTGATGACATGGTCGGGCATCTGGTCCACCGGCACGGAATCGCGCTGGATGATGCCGCGCTGGCCGATCTCGTTGCCATAGCGGTCGAGGAACATGACGGCGAAGTCGTCCTGGGCGCGCCAGTCGCCGCCGGTTTCCTGGAAGGCCGGCAGGGCGAGCGCAAGCATGACCACGGCGCCGCCGGCGCCCATGGTGAAACCTTCGCTCAAGACTTCGATGACGCCGCGCCGCCAGCCCTTCACGCGGAAGCGGCGGAAGAATATGGTGGCCGATTCCCAGAACTCGGCGGCCTTGAAACGAATCTCGTAAAGCGACGAATCGAGCCACGCATCGACAGCCAGCAGGAATGCGGCAATCGCGCCCCGTCTCTTTTTCGGCTTCAAGGGACTGACCATCTACGAATTTGCCTGACTGTGGCTCGGCCTCGACCGACGAGCCTGCCGTCTTTTCACCTATTCCTATCATGCCGACAAGAGACTTAACCGTTACAAAATCGAGGTAGGAAAAAATTATAGGAATTTATTCTTGACACCGTAACGGTGCTCTGGTAGGATGTTTGTATCGTCGGAAAAGTGTGATCTTCCGGCTTCGCTTTTCCCCCTTTTTTGTCAGCCCGCTTTGACCTGCGCGTCTTCCTGATGTCGGAAGAAGCGTGGTGCCGCGCGGGCATTTTCATTCGGAGACATGGACCATGGTTCAGCCTGTCAGCGCCGAACGCTGGGCGGCCATTCGCGCCCTGCGCGAAGGCGAGCCGCCGACATTTCCATTGCTTGCAACGGCCACCGATTTGCATCCGGCGACGCTGAGGGAGCGTGCGTCACGCGAGAACTGGGAGAAGCAGGATTTCCAGAGCAGCATTGCCCGGGAGAACTGGCGCGACCATGCCAAGCCGGCAGCGGTCGAGACGGTGCGGCCGGTCGTGGAGGCGGATGATGGCGAACTCCATCCCGTGCCGCTCGGCGATTTCGTCGCCCGCCAACTGGCAGAGATGGTCAGCGAGGTGGAGACCAATGGCGGCAAGCTCAACAAGACGCAGATCGACGCCTTGTGGTCGATGGTTCGGACGGCGGAACGATCCGAACTCTTGAAGAAGGAGCCGGCAACGGAGAGCGGGGCGACGGATGATGCAGAACTCGCAGCAAGGCTTGAAAAGCTCGATGACAGGATCGTCGAACTGGCTGAGGCACATGCAGAGCGGCTGGTCGGCCAGCAACATCGAACCACGGTGGACTGAGCGGCTTCTGGGCGAATGGGTCGGCCGTGCGCTGCCGGAACAGTATCGTTGCCATCGGACCCTTGGCACCTGGCTGGTGATGGGCGGGCGCGGTGCCGGCAAAACGCGGCTGGGCGCGGAGTGGGTCAACGGCCTTGTCCGGGGTTTGCGGCCCTTTGCCGATTGGAAATATCGCACCATTGCACTGGTCGGCGAGACTTTTGCCGATGTGCGCGAAGTTATGATCGACGGGCCTTCGGGGATCAGGACAATTGCACGCGGCAGCCGTCCGCGTTTCGAAGTGAGCCGGCGGCGGCTGGTGTGGGACAATGGCGCGGTGGCGCAGGTTTTCTCGTCCGAAGACCCGGAAAGCCTGCGCGGGCCGCAATTCGAGGCGGCCTGGCTGGATGAGTTCGCCAAATGGAAAAACCTTCAGGCGTGCTGGGACATGCTGCAGTTTGGGCTGAGGCTGGGGGAGCAGCCGCGGCAGTTGATCACGACGACGCCGAAGCCGCTTCCTCTGCTAAAGAGCCTGCTGGCCGATCCCTCGGTTGCGGTGACCCGGCTGAGGACTGAGGACAATGCCAAGAACCTCGCTGCCGGTTTCTTGAAGGCGGTGAAGCGCCGTTACGGCGGCAGCCGGCTTGGCCGGCAGGAACTTGACGGCGAACTGATCGAGGACCGGGACGATGCCCTGTGGTCTCGCCAGATGATCGAACAGGCGCAGACCGGCCACGTTTCGGAACTGCGCCGGATCGTCGTTGCGGTCGATCCGCCGGCGAGCTCGCGCAAGACCTCCGATGCGTGCGGTATTGTCGCGGCGGGATTGGATGGTGACGGCTGCGCAGTGGTGATTGCCGATGCGACCGTGAGTGCGGCAAAGCCGCAGGAGTGGGCGCAAAGGGCGGTTGCTCTTTTTCATAGGCTGCAGGCGGATTGCCTTGTGGTCGAGGTCAACCAGGGCGGCGAGATGGCGACATCTGTGATCCGGACCGTTGACGCGGAGGTTCCGGTCAAACCGGTGCGGGCGCAACGCGGCAAGTGGCTGAGGGCCGAACCGGTCGCCGCACTTTACCAGCAAGGCAAGGTCCGCCATGCGGAGCGCTTTGCCGAACTGGAAGACGAAATGTGCGATTTCGGACCGAACGGGCTTTCCAATGGCCGCTCGCCGGACCGGATGGACGCGATGGTGTGGGCGGTGACCGAGTTGATGTCGGGTCGAGTGGCGAGGCCGCGGATACGCGACTTCATCTGAGAAATCGACCGCCCCTATCCGAAATCGGAATAACATAGGATTTGCAATGGCTTGGAAATGGCCCTGGCCTCGCGCTGCGGGGAATGACGGCGTGCGCGTGGAAACCAAGAGCGGCGGCGCTGGCGGCTTCATCGCCTTTCATCAGCAAGGCGAAGCGCACTGGACACGACGCGATTATGCGACGCTGGCGCGTGAAGGCTTCATGCGCAACCCGATCGTGCACCGGGCGGTAAGGCTGGTTTCGGAAGCGGCTTCGACCGTGCCGTGGCTGCTCTATAACGCTGCGGCCGAACTGGTGGAACATCCACTGCTGGCGCTGCTGGCGCGTCCCAACCAGCGGCAGGCCGGCGCGACCTTTCTGGAAGCGCTCTACGGCCATCTGCTTCTGGCCGGAAACTCCTATCTTGAACTCATTGATCTCGGCGAGGGTGCGCGTGAACTGCATCTCCTGCGCCCGGACAGGGTGTCGGTCGTGACCGATGCGAGTGGCTGGCCGGTTGCACTGGATCATCGAGAGGGCAGTTCGCGCCGCCGCGTTGCCTTGGGGGTTGGCGAACAGGGTGGCGCGGCGCACCTGACGCTGTTCCATCCGCTCGAGGATCACTACGGGTTTCCGCCGCTCGAAGCAGCGTTGATGGCGCTGGACACGCACAATGCGGCTGGGCGCTGGAACAAGGCGCTACTCGACAATTCGGCACGGCCTTCCGGCGCGCTGGTTTATGCGCCCAAGGAGGGCGGCAACCTGACCGACGAACAGTTCGACCGGCTGAAAGCGGAGTTGGAGCAGGGGTATTCCGGCACGACGCGCGCGGGGCGGCCGCTGCTGCTGGAAGGTGGGCTCGACTGGAAGGCGATGGGCCTGACGCCGAAGGACATGGATTTCGTCGAAGCAAAACATTCGGCAAGCCGCGACATTGCGCTGGCTTTCGGGGTGCCGCCGATGCTGCTCGGCATTCCTGGCGACAACACCTACGCAAACTACCAGGAAGCGAACCGCGCCTTCTATCGGCTGACGGTGCTGCCATTGGTGGCGCGCACGGCCAAGGACCTGTCGGCCTGGCTTGGGCCCGTTTTCGGTGACGGGCTGCGGCTGTGGTTCGATGCAGACAGTATCGATGGCCTGAGCGGTGACCGTGACGCGCTGTGGACGCGCGTGGAAGCGGCTTCGTTCCTGACCGAGGACGAGAAGCGCGAGGCGGTGGGATATCAGCCGAGGGGCGGGGAATAGGGCAGTAGGGCAGTAGGGCAGTAGGGCAGTAGGGCAGTAGGGGTGGTTTCGGTGGCCTTTCGGTTCTGAGCCGCCTCGGGTTCGGCCCGCCCTTTCCAACTACTGCTAACCTCCTAATGCCCTACTGCCGTAGCGCCCTAATCCCCTCACTTTTCACAATTGGAGCGGACGAACATGAACGACGACACCTGGCTGTGGGTAGCCAAGGGTGCCGGCGCCATCGCGGGTTCGGCGATTTCGCTGGCTTACATCTTGCC
This sequence comes from Mesorhizobium sp. FG116, assembly GCF_057809835.1. NCBI lineage: Bacteria > Pseudomonadati > Pseudomonadota > Alphaproteobacteria > Hyphomicrobiales > Phyllobacteriaceae > Mesorhizobium > Mesorhizobium sp. FG116. The sequence goes on along the minus strand of NZ_JBMDKS010000021.1, from coordinate 56,874 downwards.
GCACGGACGCCGCGAGGCGGCGACGCGCTTTGCGGTCGGCGTGGTGTGCGGACTGGTGTTCGGCGGCACCGCCGGACTGAAGGTGGCGACGGAACTCGGTATCGCCAACGCAATCGGATCGATCGAACTGATGATGATGGGCTCGGCTGCCGCCAGCCTTTGCGCATGGTGGGCGCTGGGTTTCATCATGCGGGCGTTCGTTGCGAGTTGGCCGCCCGGACCGTTCCAGGCTGCGGGAAAGGGTGCGGATGAACAGGAGACGGCCGATGAGCGCTAACGCCTTGGCAAAAAGATGCGAGCGCAAATTCGTCGATGTCGTGCTGGGCGATGTCGAGCATGACGGCACTTTCTCAGGCTATGCCAGCCTGTTTGGCCGCGTCGATCTCGGCAAGGACGTGGTCGAAAGGGGCGCGTTTGCCAACTCGCTTTCGAGGCGCAAGGCGTCCGGCATCCGCATGCTGTTCCAGCATGATCCGAACGAGCCGATCGGGATCTGGACCGAGATCACGGAAGACCAGCGCGGCCTTTTCGTGCGTGGTCGGCTCAACAGCGACGTGGGCCGCGCCCGCGAAGTGCTGAGCCTGATGCGCAGCGGCGCGCTGGACGGGCTGTCTATCGGCTTCAAGGCCTTGAAGACCAGGCGTGACGTGGCGCACGGCGTGCGGCGCATCTTCGAGGCCGATCTTTGGGAAATCTCGGTGGTGACATTTCCGATGCTGCCCGACGCACGCATCGAAACCGTGAAGGGCAAGCGCAGCCGGTTGCTGCCCACTCTCAAGGAATTCGAGACCTGGCTGCGGCGCGAAGCCGGGCTTTCAAGGAATGACGCGCGCACCGTCATGACCAAGGGTTTTGAAAGCCTTGTGCGCACGGTGGATGCCGCGCCCGGGTCGCCCAAGGACCTTGCCACGCGCATCCGCGAATTCACACGCATCATCAACAAAAAAGGACTGTCCATATGAGTGCAATTGAGAACCCTGCACCGATCGAAACGAAGTCGGCGGGCGGCGACTATCTCGACCTGAAGGATGCCTTCGGCGACTTCATGACCACGTTCGAAGCCTTCAAGGAGAGCAACGACGAAAAGCTGGCGGAACTGGAAGGACGCCTGGGAGGCGATGTGCTGACCACCGAGAAGGTGGAGCGCATTTCGCGCGCCCTGGACGAGCAAAAGCGGGCGATCGACAATCTTGCGCTGAAGAAGATGCGGCCGGTGCTGGGCCGCGACGGGCAGGCGGCGCCCTCGGAGCATAAAAGCGCGTTCGAGGCCTATATGCGACAGGGCGATGACCGGCTGCTGCGCTCGCTCGACGCCAAGGCGATGTCCTACGGGTCGGGGCAGGACGGCGGCTATCTGGTGCCGCCCGAGACCGAAACGGAAATCGGCAAGCGGCTTTCGACGCTGTCGCCGATCCGCTCTATTGCCTCGGTGCGGCAGGTTTCGGCGGCGGTGCTGAAGAAGCCGTTTTCGGTGAGCGGTCCGGCGGTCGGCTGGGTGGCCGAGACGGCGGCGCGCCCGCAGACCAATACGGCGACGCTGGCCGAGCTGCAGTTTCCGACCATGGAACTTTATGCCATGCCGGCGGCGACCGCGTCTTTGCTGGAAGACGCAGTGGTCGATCTCGACCAGTGGATTTCGAGCGAGGTCGAGGCTGCGTTCGCCGAGCAGGAGGGTGCGGCTTTCGTTTCGGGTGACGGCAACAGCAAGCCGAAAGGCTTCCTGAGCTACGCCAAAATTGCCGAAAGCGCCTGGGAGTGGGGCAAGGTTGGCTACACGCTGACCGGAGCGGCAGGCGCGCTGCCGGCTGAGGATGCCTCTGACGTGCTGATCGACACGATCTACGCGCTGAAGGCGGGCTATCGGCAAAATGCCAACTGGGTGATGAACCGCAAGACGCAGGCGACAATCCGCAAGCTGAAGGACGGTGACGGCAACTATCTGTGGCAGCCGCCTGCGGCACCCGGCCAGAAGGCGATGCTGATGGGCTTCCCGCTGGTCGAGGCCGAGGACATGCCCGACATCGGCAACGACGCGACGCCGGTCGCGTTCGGCGATTTCGGCCGCGGCTATCTCGTGGTCGACCGCACGGGGGTCCGCGTGCTGCGCGATCCTTACTCGGCCAAGCCCTATGTGCTGTTCTACACCACCAAGCGCGTGGGCGGCGGCGTGCAGGATTTCGACGCGATCAAGCTGCTCAAGTTCGGCACGGTTTGAGCATAGACGGCGCGTTTGGATCGCGCTGACAAGCATAAGAAGCGGCCCCGATTGCACAATCCGGGGCCGCATTTGTTTTCCTCGCTTCATAAGGCAATCGAATGACATTGATGCGAACCGTCGCTGCGGCGGTCGAACCCGTGACGCTGGCCGAGGTGAAGGCGCATCTGCGTCTCGACCATGCTTCGGAGGACGAGCTTCTGGACGGCCTGATCCGTGCCGCCCGCGAGGAGGTCGAACGCGCGACCGGCCTTGCGCTGATCGACCAGGACTGGCGGCTGGTGCTGGACGAATGGCCGGCCAATGGCACGGTCGCCATCGCGCTGCACCCGGTAAAGGCGATTACGTCGGTGACGGCATATGGAACCGAGGGCGAGGCTTCGCTGGTCGATCCGGCGACGTATCAGGTGGATACGGTGTCGAGGCCGGCGCGGCTGCATTTCGAGGCAGTGCCGAAGGCGCTGCGCGCCATGAACGGCATCGAGGTGGATTTCAAGGCTGGCTTCGGCGAGGCGGGGACGGACGTGCCGGACCTGTTGCGCCGCGCCATCCTGCTTCTGGTCGCGCATTGGTACGAATTCCGGGCAAGCTTCGGACCGAACGACCAGCCGGTGGGCTATCCTGCCGGCTATGAGCGGCTGATTGCCGGCTATCGCCTGCGGAGGCTGTGATGCAGGCGACATTCCTCAATCCGGGTGTGTTGCGCACCGAACTGGCGCTGGAGGCGGCAGCGCGCATTGCCGATGACCTCGGCGGCTTTTCCGAGAACTGGGCGGAAGTGGCGACGGTATTCGCGAGGATCGAGCCGCTGGCGGCGCAAAGCCGCTTCGGGGCGGACCAGACGCTTGAAACGGTGACGCACCGCATCACGCTTCGGCATCGGGACGGCGTGGCAAGCGGCATGCGGTTCAGGCGGCATGAGCGGCTGTTCGACATTCTCACCGTTCACGATCCCGATGAAAGCGGACGCTATCTGGTCTGCAGGGTGAAGGAGAAAGGCGCATGAACCTGACCATGGCGATAACGCTGGACGGGCTGGTTCGCGCCCTGCGCTGGAAGGCGCACGATCTCGCCGAAAGCACGGAAAACGGCTACGCTGGCAGTCGCAATATCCCGTCCGGGGAGCCATTGGCTCGCATTGGGATCGATGGCGAGCGGGCGCAAGGAGCAGGCGATGAACTCTCCAGCCGCTGACCTGCAAAAGGCGCTGTTTTCCAGGCTCAACGGTGATGCAACGCTTGTTGCCATCCTGGGCGGACAGAAGGTGTTCGACCAAGCACCGGACAAGACGGCGTTTCCTTATGTGACCTTTGGACGGACCAGCATATTCGACTGGAGCACCGGCACCGAAAGCGGCACCGAACAGCTTTGCACATTGCATATCTGGTCGAACGCCAAGAGCAAGAAGGAAGCGTTCGAGATCACGGCCGCGATGCGCGCGAGGCTCGATCAGGCACCGCTGGAACTAAGCGCGCATCATCTGGTCAATTTCCGCTTCGAGTTCGCAGAAGTGCTCTTCGACGAGGACCAGGCTGTCTACCACGGACTGCTGCGCTTCCGCGCCGTGATCGAAGACATCTGATCCGCCTGCGCGGATCGTCTCATTTTCCAGACAAGGAGACCGACATGGTCGCACAGAAGGGTAAGGACCTTCTTTTGAAGATCGATTCCGATGGGCTGGGTGCGTTTGTCACCGTTGCAGGTTTGCGTTCCAAGCGCATCGCCTTCAACAGCGAGACGGTGGACGTCACCGACGCGGATTCGGCCGGACGGTGGCGCGAATTGCTGGCCGGAAGCGGCGTGCATCGAGCGGCAGTCAGCGGTTCGGGCATATTCAAGGACGCCCAATCCGACGCCTTGATCCGCGCACGCTTCTTCGCCGGCGAGATCGGCAAATGGCAGATGGCAGTGCCCGACTTCGGGGTCGTGGCCGGCGCGTTCCAGATCACATCGCTGGAATATACCGGCGCGCATGACGGCGAGGTGACGTTCGAGATGGCGCTCGAATCTGCCGGGCCGGTCAGCTTTGCGGTGACGCCATGAGTGCCAATAGACGCCGGGGCGAGATTTCCGCCGAGCTCGATGGTCGGCAGGTCAGGCTTTGCCTGACGCTTGGGGCTCTGGCCGAACTTGAGGCAGCCTACGCCGCCGACGATCTCGGTATGTTGGTCGAGCGCTTTTCGACGGGCCGGCTGTCGGCGCTGGACATGATACGCATTATCGGCGCCGGCCTGCGCGGTGCGGGCGAAGACGTGAACGACGACGCCGTCAGGTCGATGCAAACGGCGGACGGCGCGGCCGGGTTCGCCGCCATCGTGGCTGACCTCCTGACGACTACGTTTGGAGTGGCATCGGCCAACGATACGTCCGCAAACCCTTAGCTGCCGCAGCGGGCCGAACGGCGTTTCCCTGGGACGACGTCATGGCGGTTGGCTTTGGCCTGCTGCGGCTTTCACCAAGTGCATTCTGGGCGATGACGCCGATCGAGTTCGAGCGGGCTGCGCGACCGTTTTCAAGGCGTGTCGCAGCACCGGCAAGGGCTGATCTGGCCAGACTGATGCGCGCGTTCCCGGACAATTTGAGCAAGGAGGCCGGTCTTGGCTGAAGATGTGGTCGTGGCGATCAGGGCGGATACCGCGCCTTTTCAGGCTGCACTGGCGAATCTCGAAAAACTGTCGGGAAGTTTCGGCTATCAATTGGCCGGCGCGCTGAAGGGTGCGACCGTAAACGGCAAGCAGCTTGACGATGTGTTGCGCAGGCTGGGTCTCAACCTGGCCGGCATGGCGCTGTCGCAAGGATTGAAGCCGCTGACGAACCTGGCCGGTTCGCTGTTTGCCAATCTGTTCGGCGGATTGGCAGGGGCGCTGCCTTTCGCAAAGGGCGGGGTAACGGGTGCGCCGATCCCATTTGCCTCGGGCGGCGTGGTGTCTTCGCCGACTTACTTCCCGATGGGTGGACAGCTTGGCCTGATGGGCGAAGCCGGCAGCGAGGCGATCCTGCCGCTACGGCGCGGAGCCGACGGCAGCCTTGGCGTCGCGGCCTCGACGGGAAGTACGCCGGTGAATGTTGTGTTCAACGTCACGGCGCAGGATGCGGCGTCGTTCCGCAAATCCGAGGCGCAGATCACCGGCATGCTGGCGCGGGCGGTATCGCGCGGAACGCGGACATTTTGAGGTGAATGGTGTCGGATCTGGCAAGCTTCCATGACGTTCTTTTTCCTGTTGCCGTGTCGTTCGGCGCGACGGGTGGACCGGAACGGCGCAACGAGATCATTTCGCTGACGTCAGGACGGGAAAAGCGCAACAGCCGCTTCGCAAATTCGCGCCGCCATTATGACGCCGGTACGGGGCTGCGATCGCTGGACGATTTGCAGGAGGTGATTGCGTTCTTCGAGGCGCGACGTGGTTCGCTGCACGCTTTCCGCTTTCGCGATCCATTCGAGATGAAGTCATGCGCGCCGGCTTCGGTTCCTTCCGCCACGGATCAGATAATTGGGATCGGAGACGGCGCGGCTTCGCGCTTTGCGCTGGTGAAAGTGTACGGTTCGGGTGCCGACGCCTATCGGCGGTCGATACGAAAGCCGGTTGCGGCAACGCTGCGCGTGGCGGTGGCCGGGTTGGAACGTTCCGACGCGGATTTTTCGTTCGATGATGCAACCGGTGAAGTTGTTTTCACTGAGGCTGCCAGGCCGGGCGCTGGCCAGCAGGTTACAGCCGGCTTCGAGTTCGACGTTCCAGTACGCTTCGATACCGAGCGTATCGCCATCAGCCTGAAGGCGTTCAAGGCCGGGCAGATTCCATCGATCGCACTTGTGGAGGTGCTGCTGTGAGCGAGTACCCGCAGGCATTGATCGACCATTTCGGCCTCGAAGTCACAAGCATCTGCCATTGCTGGCGTTTGACCAGGAAGGACGGAGCAACACTGGGATTTACCGATCACGACCGTAAACTGTTCGTGAACGGCACATTGTTCGAACCCGAAAGCGGGCTTAGTTCAAGCGAGGCGCGCCAGTCGCTTGGTCTTTCGGTCGACACCGTGGACGTGGAGGGCGTGCTGTCGTCCGACCGCATCACAGACGAGGACATCGCCTTTGGCCTCTACGACGACGCTAAGGTCGAGACCTATCTGGTCAACTGGCGGCAGCCTGAGCAGTTCGCCAGCATCAAGGTGGCGACAATCGGCAAGATCACGCGCCGCGACGGCAGTTTCGTTGCCGAACTTGAAAGCCCGGTGCACCAGTTGGATCAGCCGAACGGTCGCTATGTGACGCGAAAGTGCGACGCGGAACTGGGCGATGCGCGCTGTCGCGTGCTGCTGGACCAGCCGGCTTTCAATGGGTTGGGCGAAGTGGAAGAGTTCGATGCGGCCGAGGAACTTCGCGTTTCCGGGCTGAGCGGATTCGAGGCGGGATGGTTCTCGTTCGGCACGTTGATATGGACGAGTGGGGCGCGGACGGGACAAACGGAGCGGATCGTCGACCATCGGCGCGACGGCGAACAGGTGATGTTGGTTTTGCAAGCCATTGTCGGGCCGATCGTTCAGGCAGGTGACGCATTCAAGGTCGTTGCCGGTTGTGACCACAGCTTTGCGACATGCAAGGCCAAGTTTGACAATGCGTTGAATTTTCGCGGTTTTCCACACTTGCCGGGAAATGATGCAGCCTATGCCTATGTCTCCGATGGCGGCAATTTCGACGGTGGCCCGGTGGTGCCATGAAGGTGGCAGAAACCTTGAAGCAGCCGGGTGCGGACGAAATCGTCGCGGAAGCCTTGTCCTGGTTGGGCACGCCTTATCGGCATCAGGCTTCCAGCAAGGGAGTGGGCTGCGATTGCCTCGGCTTGATCCGGGGCGTGTGGCGTTCGCTTTATGGCAATGAACTTGAAGCGCCGGGCGACTATGCGCCCGACTGGGCCGAAGCCGGCGGAGAAGAGCGGCTGCTTCTCGGAGCGGCGTGCAAGCTGGAGCCAAAGCCGCTGGATGCGTTTTCCACCGGTGATGTCTTGATCTTTCGCTGGCGGCCGCATCTGCCGGCAAAGCACGCCAGCATAGCGGTAAGCCAAAGTCATTTCATCCATGCCTACCAGGGCGGTGGATCAGTGGTGAAATCAGCACTTGTGCCGCAGTGGCGCCGGCGTCTTGCGGGCGTGTTCGTCTTTCCGAATTTCTGAATTTCCTACGCCGGAGCATTTCATGGCGACAATCTTGCTGCAGGCGGCGGGCGCCTATTTGGGCGGCTTTCTTGGTTCGGTCGGCGGTGCCGTCGGCTCTGCCGTCGGCGCGCTTGCCGGTTATGCGATCGACCGCGCGCTGATCAACGGCACGCAACGCATAGAAGGCCCTCGGCTGGCAAACGCCAGGCCATTCAGCGCGGAGGAAGGAGCGGCAATTCCGCGCCTTTACGGCACGGCCAGGCTTGGCGGGACCTTGATCTGGGCGACGCGTTTCGAGGAAAGCCGCACGACCAGACGACAAGGCAAGATGGGACCGAAGGTTACGGAATTTTCGTACTACGCCAATGCCGCGTTCCTGCTGTGCGAAGGGGAGATTGCCGGCATAAGGCGGGTGTGGGCCGATGGTCGGGAAATCGACCGGGAAACTGTCGAGTTCAGGATCTATCGCGGCAGCGAAGACCAGCCGGCCGATCCGCTTATCGAAGCCAAGCAGGGCGAGGGCAATACGCCTGCCTATCGCGGTGTTGCCTATGTCGTCATCGACCGGCTCGACATCGGCAACTTCGGCAACCGTATCCCGCAACTGCAGTTTGAAGTGATCCGCCCGGTGGGCGCGCTGCACTCTGCGGTCAAGTCTGTGGCGTTGCTGCCCGGTGCTACAGAGTACGGCCTTTCGCCCAAGCTGGTGACGCTTCAGAAGCGGCCGGGCGAACAGCAGGCGCTTAACCGCAACGTGCTTTTCGCGGGCACCGACATCGCGGCCTCTCTCGATGAATTGCAGATGACGTGCCCGAACCTGAAGCACATTGCGCTGGTGGTGACATGGTTCGGCGACGATCTGCGCGCCGGGCATTGCCGGGTCCGCCCGGCGGTGACGACGAGCAATGGCGGCGGGCTTTCGAGCAACTGGCTGGTGTCGGGGACGGCGAGACAGGGCGCGATGGTGGTTTCGCAACATGACGGCGGCGCTGCTTACGGCGGCACGCCTTCGGACCGCAGCGTGCTCGACGCCATTGCCGAGATCAAGGCGCGCGGGCTTGGGGTGACGCTTTACCCCTTCATCATGATGGATATTGCCGATGGCAACGGCTTGCCGAACCCCTATGGCGGTTCGAACCAGCCAAGCTATCCTTGGCGGGGGCGCATCAGTTGCGATCCGGCGCCTTTGCAGGTGGGCACCGTTGACAAGACGGTAGCTGCGCGGGCGCAGGTGGCTTCGTTTTGCGGTAGCGCGCTGCCGTCCCAATTTGCCGATGGCGGCAATACGATTTCGTTTTCTGGAACGCCAGGAGATTGGGGTTATCGGCGCTTCATCCTTCACTATGCGCGCCTCGCGTTGAAAGCTGGTGGCGTCGATGCGTTCCTGCTTGGCAGCGAGTTGCGCGGCCTGACCACGGTGCGCGACGATGAAGGAGCATTCCCGTTTGTCGGCCAACTGGCGGCGCTTGCGGCTGATGTGCGGGCCGTTCTGGGGCCGGCAGCGCGCCTGACTTACGGTGCCGATTGGAGCGAATATTTCGGCTATCACCCGGCGGACGGCTCGGGCGATGTGCTGTTTCACCTCGATCCGTTGTGGGCGCATCCGGCGATCGATGCGGTTGGCATCGACAACTACATGCCGCTGTCGGACTGGCGTGATGGCGACTATGCCGGAGGCAATCCGGACGGATTTGCCGGGCCGTATGACCCGGTGGGTCTGAAGGCCGCGATAGCTTCCGGCGAAGGGTTCGATTGGTACTACGAGAACGACGAGGCGAGGGGCGCGCGGCAACGGTCGCCAATCGCCGACGGTGCCTACGGCAAGCCCTGGGTGTTTCGCTACAAGGATATCGTCAACTGGTGGTCGAACCCGCATTTCAACCGGATCGGCGAGATCGAGGCCGCGTCGCCAACCGCATGGGTGGCTCGGGGCAAACCGATCTGGCTGACGGAGCTTGGTGCGCCGGCGGTGGACAAGGGGCCGAACCAGCCGAACATGTTTCCCGATCCGAAGTCGGCTGAGAGCGGAGCGCCCCACTTTTCCAATGGTGGGCGTTCGGACCAGGCCCAGCGCCGCCTGATCGAAGCGCATCTGGCGCATTGGGACCCGGCGACGGCGGACTTCGACGAAGCCGGAAATCCGGTTTCGGAAGTGTATGAAGGCAACATGCTCGACCCGGAGCGGATTTGTCTCTGGGCCTGGGATGCGCGGCCGTTTCCGGCGTTTCCGCAGCGGACCGATTTGTGGTCGGACGGCGCGAACTGGTCATCGGGACACTGGCTGAACGGGCGACTGGCAAGCCCGGATATGGCTTCGCTGGTCAACGCAATCCTGGCCGATCATGGCCAGCCGCCGGCATGGGTCGAAGGCGCGGAGGGCACGGTCCACGGCTATGTCGTGGCGGATCCTTCTTCGGCAAGGGCAGCGCTGGAACCGCTGGTCGACCTCTTCGATCTCGCCGTGATCGAGCAGCCGGATGGGCTTGTTTTCGAAAAGGCAGGTGCTGGGCGGACAGGGGCCATCGAAGTCAGCGAGTTGGCGGGCGAGGAAGGCGTGCCGTTGGTCGAGACGGTTCGCAATCCGGATCACGGTTTTCCAGCCGAGGCGCTGCTGACCTTCACCGATCCGATGGCTGACTATCAGGCCGGGACGGCCCGGACGCGGCGGCTGGGTGCGGTTGGCAACCGGCAGCAGACGATTGTCTTTCCGGGCGTGATCGAGACGGGACAGGCAAGTGCCTTGATCGAGGATTGGCTGCAGCGGACCTGGTATCAGCGCGAGACTGTCAGCTTTTCCGTTGCGCAGCCGAATGCGGACATCGTTCCGGGCGCTGTGGTCAGGTTGCCGGGATCAGGGAGCAGTTCTGATTTCCTGGTGACCAGCGTCGAGGACGGTTTGGTGCGAAGGGTGGCCGCGCGGCAGGTTGCCTTTGCGCCGCCGAGCCCTTGGCGCAGCGTGAAGAACCAACCTCCGGCTGCGACGCTGGTGCCAGTTGGCCAACCGCATGCGGTGTTTCTCGATCTGCCGAGCGGCGTAGGTGAGGGGACGCCTGCCGAGCAGTTTCGTGTCGCGGTCTGGCAAAAGCCGTGGCGTAGCCAGATCCTGTTCACCTCGCCGGAATTGACCGGATTTACCCCGCGGGAAACGGTGCTGCGGCCGGCGATGCTCGGCCGCTTGCTTGAACCATTGGAACTGGGCATCGAGGGGCGGATTTCTGGCGCGCAGTCGGTGGCAGTCGAGCTTTTCGATGCCGAGGTCTCGAGTGTCAGCCGGCTCCAATTGCTGAATGGCGCGAATGCGGCTGCGGTTCGATCTCTATCCGGGGCCTGGGAGGTCCTGCAATTTCAATCTGCCGAGGAGGTCGCGCCGCAGAAGTGGCGGTTGACGGGGCTGCTCCGGGGGCAGTTGGGCACCAACGATGCGATGATTGTGGGCTCCGCTGCCGAAGCCGATTTCGTCATCCTCGACGATGGCGTTGTTCCCGCAGGGCTTTTGCCCGGGGAGATAGGCCTTGAGCTCAACTGGCGGGTTGGCCCGTCGGGTTCGGATATCTCCGATCTTCAATTCGTGACGAGCCAGCAAATCGGAGGCTTGCGCGCACAGTTGCCGCTTTCGCCGGTCCACTTGCGGGCGAGGCGCTCAGAGGGCGATTTCCTGCTGTCGTGGGTAAGGCGTGGCCGCATCGGCGCAGATAGCTGGGAGGCTGCCGAAATCCCGCTGGGCGAGGAGCGCGAGGAATACAGGTTGGAACTCGCCGGACCGGGCGGCCCGGTGGTGCGCACGGTGACGGTGGGCCAGCAACAATGGCTCTATCCGGCAGCCGATATCGCTTTGGATTTCGCAGTCGTGCCGCCAGCGCTGGATATCACGGTCCGGCAACTGAACACCTCGGTCGGGTGGGGAATTCCCGCGACTGCGCGCCTGGCGCTCATCTGAAATCGACCATCAACAAGCTAGCAAAGGAGCCGCGCAATGATCGCGACAAAACCATGGTATCTCTCGCGTACGATCTGGGCCTCGATCGTAACCATACTGACCGGTGCCGCCGGCCTGACGGGCTTGCCGCTTGACGGGCTGGACGGATCGGCGCTCACCGACACCCTTCTTCAAGCTGTCAGCGCGATTTCCGGCCTGATCGCCGTCTTCGGCAGGTTGTCTGCCAAGGAGCGAATAGGCTAGGATCGTGCCACGGCATGGCTGGGCGGGAGCCATGCCGTTTCTGGCACGCATTTGCCAAGCCGGGTGGGGGAAAATGTTGAGTAGGCATGGTGTTCATTCCGCGTTCAGCCGCAATTGGTTAGGACGTCGAGCATGAAAAAGTTTCGTCACCTCTTGCGAACGGTTCTGCCGGTGGTCTGCGCATCCGCACTTGGGATTTCCGAGGCGATCGCGTTGCCGGTGGCCGCGCCTCAACTCACAAATCCGGTCATCAATGTTGCCGCCGATTGCTACTCGATCGGCCAGCAGGTCGCCGCGCAGGCTGGAGGAACGTTGGCCAAGGCCTCTGAAGCAAGCAGGGGCGGCCAGCCAGTTTGCGTCATCGTTGTACTGGTTCCCGGCAAGGACGGGCAGCGTCCGCGCCGCGAGGAAATCGTGGTGCCGCAGGGTTGAGCGCCCGCGCGTTTCAATGGTTGTGGAATCGCCTTATAGCTGGCCGTGATTTCGGCTAGCTGGCCTTCGATCGAAAGGGACCGGTCATATGCGCGTACTCGTCGTCGAAGATGACAAGGACCTGAACAGGCAGATTTCCGACGCCCTGATAGATGCCGGCTACGTCGTTGACCGGGCATATGACGGCGAGGAAGGCCATTTTCTGGGCGATACCGAGCCTTACGATGCCGTGATCCTCGATATAGGCCTTCCGCAGATGGACGGCATCAGCGTCGTCGAACGCTGGCGGCGCGATGGAAAAAAGACGCCGGTGCTCATGCTGACAGCGCGCGACCGCTGGAGCGACAAGGTCGCCGGTATAGATGCTGGTGCCGATGACTATGTGGCAAAGCCTTTCCACATCGAGGAGGTTTTGGCGCGTTTGCGTGCATTGATCAGGCGTGCGGCCGGCCACGCCTCGTCCGAACTGACCTGTGGTCCGTTGCGGCTGGACACTAAGGCATCGAAAGCCGATGTGAACGGGGTGCCGTTGAAGCTGACCTCGCTCGAATTCCGGCTGCTGGCCTATCTCATGCACCACATGGGCGAGGTTGTATCGCGCACCGAACTCGTCGAGCATCTCTACGATCAGGACTTCGATCGCGATTCCAACACGATCGAAGTGTTCGTGGGTCGCTTGCGCAAGAAGATGGGCATGGACCTGATCGAGACAGTACGCGGCATGGGTTACCGCATCCGTGAGCCGGAGCAATAAGACGCCAAGCTCTCCCACCACCCGAGCGACCGGAAGTTTCGCGCCGCGCATTTGGCTGCGCTCGCTGACGTTTCGGGTCATAGCGCTCTCGACCATATGGGCAGTTCTTGCCCTGGTCGTCATCTTCACTTTGATAACGACGCTTTATCGGCAGGCGAGCGAACGCGGTTTCGACAGCCTGCTTTCGGCTCACCTGTTCAACCTGATCGGATCCGTCGGAGTGTCGGAGCAGGGAGTGCTGACTGGAGCGCCGGATCTCGGCGACTTGAGGTTTTCCGAACCGCAGTCTGGCTGGTATTGGTCCGTCGAACCGGCATCGAAGGAACTTGCCGGTAATCTCAGGTCTTCCTCGATGACCAAGGGCATCCCTTCGCCAAGCGTTTTGGAGGTGCCGTTCGATTCCGAGTTCCAACGCAAGTATCTGGCCGAGGGCTTGGACGGCGAAGAGGTTCAGGTTTTCGAAAGCGAATTTGTGCTGGACGCGAAAAACCGCATCGCCCGCTTCCGCGTCATGGGCAACGAGACCGAACTTGAACAGGAGATAAGCGCGTTTCAACGCCGGCTGCTGACCTATCTTTCGCTGTTCGGTTTCGGCATGATAGCCATCAACGCGATTGCCATCTTGTACGGGTTGCAGCCGCTTCGGCGCGTGCGCAATGCTCTCGCCATGGTGCGACAGGGCACGGCTCAACGGCTGGGAGGGAGGTTCCCGGCTGAAATCGAGCCGCTGGCCAACGAAACCAATGCGCTGATCGAAAACAACAAACGCATCGTCGAGCGATCCCGAACGCAGGTCGGCAATCTCGCCCATTCGCTGAAAACGCCGCTTGCCGTTCTGCTTAACGAAGGCCGCGCGCTTGGCGGAGACAAGGGAAAGCTGATCACCGAACAGGCAACATCGATGCAGCAGCAGGTCGAATATTACCTGCAACGCGCCCGCATGGCTGCCCAGCGTGACAGTGTCGTCTATCGCACGCCAGTCAAGCCGCTGGTGCAGAGAATGGTGCGGGTGATGGAGAAGCTCAATCCGAAAATCGATCTGAGGCTGACGCTGCCGCAAGAAGAGGTCATTTTTGCTGGCGAGCGCGAAGATCTCGAGGAGGTTCTGGGCAATCTGCTCGAGAACGCGATGAAATGGGCAAAGAGCGTGGTGGCGGTCACTGTCGGACTTGTTGCGGACGAGGAAGGAAATGCCAGCCTCTTCGAAATCAGCATTGAGGATGATGGCCCGGGAATTCCTGAGGGCAAGGCGCGTGAAGCACTGAAGCGCGGAAAACGACTCGACGAAAGCAAGCCGGGTACCGGCCTTGGACTGGCGATCGTGGCCGATCTCGTCAACGAATATGGAGGCAAGCTGGCCTTGGAGCGGGCCACGCTGGGAGGGCTCAAGGCGGGTATCGTATTGAGAAACGTGGAGTGACGTCTACGGCCAACTACGAATGGCGCCGATTGCTTTTCGCACAGTCGGGCTTTCATCGGCCCGAATACGGTAACTACGGATTTCCAAAGATGATTTTCGATCGGACTGGCGCTTTTTCAGAAGCTTCCAGTGGATCAAGATGATACGATTCGGCCAAACTTCGGTCAAAGATCGAAACTATCGCGATGCGCGATCCGATAGCGCGGCAACGGGGACTTGTCTGGCATGAACTATCGCATAGTGCTTGTCGTTGGACTGCTTGCGCTTTCAGGCTGCGGCACGACCGGACTTCGCAGCGCCTCGACTGGCGTATCTGCGAGCGGGACGGCTTCAAACAGCGGCCTGGCTGGTACGACAGTGATTTCCGCAATGGGTGGCGGACTGGTCAGCGGCTCGATCGGATCTGGTCTCTCCGAAAGTGAGAGGCGCAAGGGTCTGGAAGCGGAATACAAGGCGCTGGAATACACGGCGGGCGGTCAGCCGGTGGCCTGGAAAGGCGACCAGGCCAACCACTATGGCGAAGTTGTCGCGGCGCAGCCCTATAGGGTTGGCTCACAGGATTGCCGGCAATATACCCATACCGTCGTCTCCGGCGGTCCGGCAGCGTCGGCTCGTGGCACGGCCTGCCGCAACGCCGATGGCAGCTGGACGCCATTGACTTAAGGGCGATTGGCGAAAGTCCTGCTGCGGCATTGGATGTTGCGCCAAGGCAAAGATGGCAGCGACGGCGAAGGCTATCTGGTCGCAAGTCAGCCACGAATGTGGCGATCAAGTTGACATCACGAAGATTCGTCAAAGGGTCGCAGCGTGTCCGTGTTGGCAGTCCGACGCACTACGGCTATTTAGAACGCCATGCTATTCTGGGTTATTGCCGCTGTTTTGACGCTGGTTGCGAGCTTGGCGGTATTGCTGCCCCTCGCGGCGAAGCCAAAGGCTGAAATTGACGGCGCGCGGCACGATCTCGAAGTCTATCGCGACCAGCTTTCCGAGCTGGACCGTGATGTGGCGAGAGGATTGATCCAACCGGTCGAAGCCGAACAGGCACGGGCGGAAGTGGCTCGCCGCATCATCCGTCTTGGCGGTGAAGAAAAGTCTGGCGACCCGGTACAGCGACCAGCATCGACCAGCTTGCGGTTGATTTCCGCCGCGGCGGTGTTGGCAGTCCCGCTGATCAGTTGGGGCACATATGCCCGGCTTGGATCGCCGGATATTCCCTCACAACCGCTTAGCGAGCGGATGCTCAAGAACCCGGCTGAGAGCTCGGTCGACGAACTCGTGGCGCGTGCCGAGGCACATCTCGAAGCTAACCCGACCGACGGGCAGGGCTGGGACGTTCTTGCCCCGGTTTATCTGCGCATGCAGCGCTTTGGCGATGCCGCAAACGCTTATCGCAACGCCATACGATTGCTGGGCTCAAGCTCTGACCGTCAATCGGGCCTGGGTGAGGCGCTGGTGAATGCCGAGCAGGGCAAGATTTCGGCAGAGGCAAAGTCGGCTTTTGACGAAGCGCTAAAGCTTGATGCGGCCAACCCGAAGGCTGCCTTCTTCGTGGCAATGGAAATGGCCCAGGATGGCCGCAAGGACGAGGCGATTGCAACCTGGCAGAAGATGCGCGCAGGTTTGCCTGAGGGGTCGCCCTGGCTGGAAGCAGTGGATCAGGCGCTCGCCCGCGCAGAGGCACCGGACGTGCCTGTGGCGAACGGGCCAAGCAAAGACGAGATGGAGGCCGCCGCCGCGATGTCTCCCGAAGACAGGGCGTCGATGATTGCCGGCATGGTTGCCCGCCTTGACGAAAAGCTGAAGCAAAATCCCAAGGATACGGAAGGCTGGATGCAGCTCATCCGTTCGTATCTTGTTATCGGGGAAGCCGACAAGGCCAAGGATGCGCTCAAGCGGGCGGTATCGGTTTTCGGCCCCGGTAGCGAGCAGGCGAAAGAGTTCATCGCCTTTGCTTCTTCGAACGGGCTTGAGGTTGCGGAGTAGGCGATGACACGCAAGCAGAAAAGACTGTCGGTGATTGTTGGCGGCCTCGCTTTTCTAGGCGCGGCGACAGGGCTCACTTTCTATGCGCTTGGCCAGAAAGCATCGTATTTCTATATGCCCGGCGACCTGGCGACGGCTAGCCTCCAGCCGGGGCAACGTATCCGCCTTGGCGGGCTGGTCGAAAAAGGCACCATCCAGCGTGGGCAAGGCACCACAGTCGCCTTTGCCGTGACCGACACCCAGAAATCCGTAAAAGTGACCTACACCGGCATCCTGCCCGACCTTTTCCGCGAGGAGCAGGGCGTGATCACGGAAGGCTCGTTCGGGACCGATGGCACCTTCGTTGCAGATAGTGTTCTGGCCAAGCACGATGAGAATTACATGCCCAAGGAGGTGGCCGACAGCATGAAGGCCAAGGGCATCTGGCAGGAGAGCACGAATGAATAGCGGGTTGCCTCGCCATGGTTGAAATCGGCCATTTCGCGCTTGTTCTCGCCCTGGCGCTGGCGCTCGTGCAGACAACAGTGCCCCTGATCGGCGCACGTATCCACAATGAAAGGATGATGGCGGTTGGGGGGCCGGTTGCCCTGACAGGGTTTGCCCTGACCGCGCTATCTTTTGCCGTGCTGATGATCGCCTATGCGCGCTCGGATTTCTCGGTGCAGACGGTGTGGGAGAACTCGCATTCGCTGCAGCCGTTCCTGTTCAAGATCACAGGTGTGTGGGGCAATCACGAAGGCTCGATGTTGCTCTGGGTGCTGATCCTGACCTTCTTTGGCGGGCTGGTGGCGCTGTTCGGCAGCAACCTGCCGCCGACGCTCAAGGCCAATGTGCTGGCCGTGCAGGGCGCCATCGGAACTGCGTTCTTCCTGTTTATTCTGATCACTTCCAACCCGTTCACGCGGATTTCGCCTGCGCCGATTGAAGGCCGCGACCTGAACCCGGTGCTGCAGGATATCGGGCTCGCCGTTCATCCGCCGCTGCTCTATCTCGGCTATGTCGGCTTTTCGATCTGCTTTGCGTTTTCGGTCGCCGCGTTGATCGAGGGTCGGATAGATGCCGCCTGGGCACGCTGGGTGCGGCCGTGGACGCTGGTTGCGTGGGTGTTTCTGACAGGCGGCATCGCCATGGGCTCGTACTGGGCCTATTACGAGCTTGGTTGGGGCGGGTTCTGGTTCTGGGACCCGGTCGAAAACGCTTCGTTCATGCCGTGGCTGGCCGGCACCGCACTGCTGCATTCGGCAATCGTGATGGAGAAGCGGTCGGCATTGAAGATATGGACGCTGCTTCTGGCGATCCTGACGTTTTCGCTGTCGCTGCTCGGAACCTTCCTGGTGCGCTCAGGCGTGCTCACGTCGGTTCACGCCTTTGCGACGGATCCGGAGCGCGGCGTCTTCATCCTGGGCATATTGCTGCTGTTCATTGGCGGCTCGCTATCGCTGTTTGCGCTGCGGGCCTCGTCGCTGACGCAAGGCGGTCTGTTCCAGCCGATCTCGCGCGAAGGCGCGCTGGTTCTCAACAATCTGTTCCTGACCACGGCGACCGCGACGGTTTTCATCGGCACGCTCTACCCGTTGTTCATCGAGGCGGTATCGGGCGACAAGATTTCGGTTGGCGCGCCGTTCTTCGACCTGACCTTCGTTCCGTTGATGATCCCGCTCTTGCTGATCGTCCCGTTCGGACCGTTGCTGGCGTGGAAGCGCGGCGATATCTGGGCAGTCTCACAGCGCCTGATGTTCGCTTTTGGAGCTGCGCTGCTGGTGGCGCTGGTCACGGGTTTCCTGATCGATGGTTCCTCCGTGCTGGCGGCGTTCGGCACCGGGCTGGCAGCTTGGCTGATTTTTGGCGCTTTGACTGACCTCGCCATCAAGGCCGGTATCGGCAATGTCGCGCCTGCCGTAGCGGTTAGGCGTCTTGCCGGCCTGCCGCGTTCAGTCTTCGGCACGGCGCTCGCCCATCTGGGGCTTGGGCTTACTGTGCTGGGACTTGTGGGAACGCTTTGCTTCGGCACCGAACACATCTTGACGATGAAGCCCGGCCAGACTGTCGAGGCGTCGGGCAAACTGGTGCGCTTCGATGGACTTGCGGAATATAAGGGACCGAACTTCGACGAGGAACGGGCGCACTTTTCCTTGCTCAACTCGGCCAATGCCGTTGTCGATGAAATCTACTCGGCCAAGCGGCTCTATCCGGTGCGGCAGACGACGACGACCGAAGCCGGCATCAAAACGATGGGTTTCAGCCAACTCTATATTTCGATCGGTGATGATGGCGACGATGGCTCACTTGTGGTTCGCGTTTGGTGGAAGCCTTTTGTCACGCTGATCTGGGGTGGCGGACTGGTGATGATGGCGGGCGGCGCGATGTCGCTCATGGATCGGCGGCTGAGGGTCGGCGCGCCGTCACGCCGGCGCAAACCGGTTGGCGCTACACCGGCGACGGACGCTGCCTGATGCGCAGGCTGGCACTTGCAGGCCTTTGGCTGGGTCTGGCGCTGCTGTTCTCGTCTCATGTACAGGCGGTAACGCCGGATGAGATGCTGAAAGACCCTGCGCTTGAAGCGCGGGCGCGGGCGCTGTCCGAAGGTCTGCGCTGCCTGGTCTGCCAGAACCAGTCGATCGATGCATCGGACGCCGATCTAGCCCGCGACCTGCGCATCCTTGTTCGCGAGCGCCTCACGGCAGGCGACACCGACGATCAGGTAATGAATTACATCGTTTCGCGCTACGGCGAGTTCGTTCTGCTGAAGCCGCGTTTCGACCTGCGCAACGCCCTGTTGTGGGGTGCGCCGTTCTTGCTTTTGCTGGGCGGCGTCGTGTTCGTCTATGCCGCCTCCAGGAAGAGGCAGCCCGTCGACGCTGCGAAACTGAGCAAGGAAGAGCAGGACGCGCTCAACGATGTCCTGAACCGGGACTGATCCCGCCTTAAGCTCGGAATACTTTCGTACATTACCAAACTTTCATGCACCGGAAATGGCGCTGTAATGTAGCGGGCTCTATCTCTCTTTCCGAGGATGCGTCGCGCATCTCTTGCAAAGAGGATCGAAATCCATGTCTAGCGCCCCCAAAATTTTCTCTCGCAGCCGCAAGGGTCTGGCCGCCGCTGTCGCATCGCTGGCAATCGCCGGCGCAGTCGGCCTCGGCGCCGTAACCGCTGGAACGGCACCTGTTCTGGCCGATGCGGTCCGTGTCCAGGCACCGCAGGTACCAAGCTTCGCCGATGTCGTGTCCAATGTTTCCCCCGCTGTCGTCAGCGTGCGCGTGAAGGCAAAAATCCAACCCGCGGCCGACGATGGCTCAGGGTTCTCATTCGGCCCGGATGGCTTGGACAATCTCCCGCCGGATCATCCGATGCGCCGTTTCTTCAAGGATTTCCGCGGGTTTGGCGATCAGAACGGTCGCCCGCATCGCTTTGACCGGCGCGGCGACAACAACAAGCCCCGGCCAGTGGCTCAGGGCTCCGGCTTCTTCATTTCCGAAGACGGATATCTTGTGACGAACAATCACGTCGTCGATGAGGGCACGGCCTTTACGGTTGTGACAAATGACGGCAAGGAACTCGACGCCAAGTTGATCGGAACCGATCCGCGCACCGACCTCGCAGTTCTCAAGGTCGATAGCGGCGACAAGTTCACCTATGTCGATTTTGCCGATGACGCCTCGGTTCGCGTTGGCGACTGGGTGGTTGCCGTTGGCAATCCCTTCGGTCTCGGCGGCACCGTGACGGCCGGCATCATTTCGGCGCGTGGCCGCGACATCGGCGCGGGTCCATATGATGACTTCATCCAGATCGACGCAGCCGTGAACCGGGGTAACTCCGGCGGCCCGGCATTTGACCTCAACGGCCAGGTCGTTGGCATCAACACCGCGATCTTTTCGCCCTCCGGCGGCAATGTCGGTATTGCGTTTGCGATTCCCGCCTCCACTGCCAAGCAGGTCGTGCAGGACCTCATGAAGGACGGCTCGGTGGCCCGTGGCTGGCTAGGCGTGGAAATCCAGCCTGTCGGAAAGGATATCGCCGAGTCTCTTGGCCTGCCATCTGACAAGGGCGCGTTGGTTTCCAACTCGCAGGATGATGGCCCCGCCAAGAAGGCTGGAATCGTCGCTGGCGACGTGATCACGCAGGTCGATGGCAAGAACGTCGATTCGACGAGGGAACTCGCCAGGCTGGTTGCCGGATATACACCGGGTCAGTCGGTTGATGTGACGCTCTGGCGCAACGGCAAGTCTGAGAACGTGAAGGTCAATCTCGGCGAATTGCCCAAGGCTGAAAAGCAGGCTTCGGCGGATGACCAGTCAACGCCAGCCACGCCGACGGATTCACTGGCCGACCTTGGCCTGACGGTCACTCGCTCGGATGACGGCAAGGGGCTCGTGGTGACGGACGTCGATCCTGATAGCGATGCAGCAGACCGTGGCATCCAGGCTGGCGACATCATCACGGCGGTAAATTCCGAGGAAGTCGGTAGCGCGAAAGATGTCACCAATGCGATGGCGCAAGCCGAAAAGGCCGGCAGGAAATCGGTCCTCGTCCAGATCAGCCGCAACGACAGCAATCGCTTCGTCGCGTTGCCCCTCGACAAGGGCTGAACGGCACGTTCCTGAGCGTGGATGTTTCGTCCCCCGAACATCCACGCCAACAGCGGCACCGAAGCATCGAGTCAGTTATTAGTCTTTCGGTGCCGGCGGCAGCGGACCACAGCGTCCGCTGCCGCGCTGACACAAGGATCCGCGCAACATGCCGTCCACTCGACCTGCAGAAATCGCGTATAGTGATCCAATGAAGATTCTCGTCATTGAAGATGATCGTGAGGCCGCGGATTACCTTCAGAAGGCATTTTCTGAAGCTGGGCATACGGCGCATGTGGCCGGCGACGGGGAAACCGGCTTCGCGCTGGCCGATTCCGGCGACTATGACGTCATGGTGGTGGACCGCATGATGCCAAGGCGCGACGGGCTTTCGGTGATTGCAGCGCTCCGTTCTCGCGGAAACACGACGCCCGTGTTGATCCTGTCGGCTCTCGGCGAGGTGGATGACCGGGTCACGGGTTTGCGGGCCGGCGGCGATGATTACCTTACCAAGCCCTACGCATTTACCGAATTGCTTGCGCGCGTAGAGGTGCTGAACCGTCGCGCAGGCGCAAGGGAAAGCGAGACGGTTTACAGGGTCGGCGATCTTGAACTGGACAGGCTGTCCCATTCCGTGAAACGCGCGAGCCAGGAAATCACCTTGCAGCCGCGCGAGTTCCGCTTGCTGGAATACCTGATGCGCCATGCGGGCCAGGTGGTGACCCGCACCATGCTGCTTGAAAACGTGTGGGACTATCATTTCGACCCGCAGACCAACGTGATCGACGTTCACGTGTCGCGCTTGCGCAGCAAGATCGAAAAGGGCTTCGACAAGCCGATCCTGCACACCATTCGGGGTGCAGGATATATGCTGAAGCACGGCTGACGCCGCATGGCCCTATCCATGCCGGCCATCATGAAGACCACGGCAGCGCGGCTTTCGGCGCTCTATCTTCTGCTTTTCGCGCTGTGCGCAATCCTGCTGGTTTTCTACATCACGTCGCTCTCAGCGCGCATGCTGATCACGCAAACGCAGGAAACCATCAACGACGAAGTGCTGGGTCTTGCCCAGGCTTACAAGCGCGGCGGCTTGCCTACCCTTGTGCGCGTCGTTGAACAGCGTTCGCGCCAGCCAAGCGCCAACCTCTATCTGATCGCGGACGCGAATGGCCAGATACTGACCGGAAACGTGCAGAGCCTGGAACCCGGAGTGCTGGGCAACGAGGGATGGACGACGCGACCTTTCTACTACCGCCGATATGGAGAAGGAGAACTCGACCGACAAAGGAGCGAGACCAGTCAGAGCCAGACCAAGGAGGAAAGCGGGCGTGGTCACGACGCAGTTGCGGTTGTTCTCACGCTTCCCAACCAGATGATCATGCTTGTGGGCCGTGATCTCGGTGAGCCGCAGCGCTTTCGCGACGTGGTGCGCAGGGCGTTGATGCTCGCCCTTGGCATGATGGGACTCGGCGGTATCCTGATCTGGTTTTTTGTCGGGCGCGCGGCGTTGAAACGCATCGACGGGGTTTCGTCCGCAAGCAAGCGCATCATGGGCGGCGATCTGAGCGGAAGATTGCCGGTAACGGGCGCTGGCGATGAATTCGACCGGCTATCGCAAAACCTCAATACCATGCTGGCGAGGATTGCGACGCTCAATGAGGGGCTGAAGCAGGTTTCGGACAACATCGCCCATGATCTGAAAACACCGTTGACGCGGCTGCGCAACCGGGCTGAAGCCACGCTTGCCGGCAAGCACAAGGTCACCGATTACCGCGAAGCGCTTGAAGCGACGATT
The DNA here is from genome assembly GCF_057809835.1 of Mesorhizobium sp. FG116. Classification (NCBI taxonomy): domain Bacteria; kingdom Pseudomonadati; phylum Pseudomonadota; class Alphaproteobacteria; order Hyphomicrobiales; family Phyllobacteriaceae; genus Mesorhizobium; species Mesorhizobium sp. FG116. Next base: position 34,377 of record NZ_JBMDKS010000021.1, on the reverse strand, counting down.
GCCGAGTCCGACCAGCTCATCAAGACGTTCAACGCCATTCTCATGATTTCCCGCCTCGAGGCGGGCTATTCGTCGGAGAATCTGGCGAAGGTCGATCTGGCGGCGGCCATTCACGATGTTGTTGAGCTTTATGAGCCCGTGGCGGAAGAGGGCGGCGTTTCGCTGGAAGCCGCGCCTATGGACAACATCGAGATCGACGGCAACCGCGAATTGATTGGGCAGGCACTGTCGAACATCGTCGACAACGCGATCAAATATTCGACCGATGCCAGCGAAAAGCCAACCGTTCTTGTGACACTGGAAAGGGCGAATGGGCAAATTCGGCTGGCCGTGACCGACAATGGCCAAGGCATACCCGACGAAGACGACAGGGCGCGCGCCACGGAGCGTTTCGTCAGGCTTGAGAAAAGCAGGTCGCAGCCCGGATCAGGGTTGGGTTTGAGTCTTGCCAAGGCGATCATGAAATTTCATCGCGGGAGGCTTGATCTTTTGCCCGCCAATCCCGGATTATCTGTCGTGATGAGTTTTCCCGAACAAGACAGGTCCTGATCCCCGATGGCGCCACGCATGGCAGCAGATCGTGCCCAAGCAGATTGGCTTTTGCAGCCGGTGGCGCAACTAGAACCGCTCGATGGCGAACGTGCCGAACAGGAAATCACCGAACTTGCGGTCATAGCCGCTGAGGAGGGGCTTCCAAGGCTTGCACGGCTTTTGAAGGCCAATGGTGTCGCGCGCCGATTTCTTCTGGCCGCCTTTGACCTTTCGCCGTTCCTGCGCGATCTGGCGCGGCGACGCCCTCAAATGCTCGACGTCCTTTTTGACCAATCGGTCGAGCAAAGGCTGCATGCGATAGCGAATGAAATTGCAGCGTCCTGGCATGTGGAGGGCACGAGCGAAGCCAGCCTGATGGCGGAACTGCGCCAGCTCAAGACCGAAGCACACTTTCTGATTGCCTTGTCTGATCTCGCTGAGGAGAGTGATACCGTTTTGACGGTGCGCCGCTTGAGCGACCTTGCCGACAGTTGCACCGCGGCGGCAGTCAATTTCCTGCTTGTCGATGCAAACAGGCAAGGGAAGCTCAAACTGGTGGACCCAGCCAACCCATCACTGAAGTCCGGCTGGATTCTGCTTGGCATGGGTAAGCTTGGCGCGCACGAGCTGAACTTTTCCTCGGACATAGACCTGGTGGTTTTTTTCGAACCCGATGGACCGGCCGTTGTCGATCCTATGGAGGCTACCGATACTTTCTCGCGGTTGACCCGCAGGCTGGTGCGCATTCTCCAGGACCGGACCGAAAACGGCTATGTGTTCCGCACCGACTTGAGGCTGCGGCCAGACCCCGGCTCCACGCCGTTGGCCATTCCGGTAGAGGCGGCGCTGAATTACTACGAAGGCCGCGGCCAGAATTGGGAGCGCGCCGCCATGATCAAGGCGCGGCCCGTCGCCGGGGACGTGGAGGCGGGCGAAGCCTTCCTAAAGGAACTGCAGCCCTACATCTGGCGCAAGTATATGGACTATGCGGCGATAGCCGACGTGCACTCCATCAAGCGCCAGATACACGCACACAAGGGCCACGGCGAGATCGCCGTGAAGGGGCACAACGTGAAGCTCGGGCGCGGCGGCATTCGCGAGGTCGAGTTCTTCGTGCAGACCCAGCAGTTGATAGCCGGCGGCCGTTTTCCTGAACTGCGCGGTCGTGAAACAGTTCCGATGCTTGCCAAGCTTGCGGACCGCAACTGGATCACGGCGGAAGCGCGCGATGCCCTGACGCAGCAATACTGGTTCTTGCGCCGCGTGGAACACGCCATCCAGATGGTGGCCGACGAACAGACGCACATGCTGCCCGAAGACGACGAAGGCTTGGCGCGCATTGCGCATATGCTTGGCTACGCTGACGGCGACGCTTTCTCGACCGCGTTTCGCGCCTCGCTGCAGCAGGTGGAGCGCCACTATGCTGCTCTGTTCGAAACCGCGCCTGAGCTTTCGGCCGGCATAGGCAACCTGGTTTTCACCGGCGATGTCGATGATCCGGACACCTTGCAGACGCTGCACCGCCTTGGCTTCCAGCGGCCAAGCGATATCTGCCGCGTCATCAGGGCGTGGCATTTCGGGCGCTACAGGGTCACCCGTTCTGCCGAGGCGCGTGAAAGGCTGACGGAACTGACGCCGGCGCTGCTTGAGGCATTCGGCAAGACGCGGCGCGCCGATGAAGCCTTGATGCGCTTCGACGAGTTTCTCGCCGGTCTTCCAGCCGGCATCCAGCTTTTCTCGCTTCTTCAATCAAATCCAGCTCTGCTGAAGCTGCTTGCAACCATAATGGGAGCGGCGCCCCGGCTGGCGGCGGTGATCACGCGCAGGCCGCACGTGTTCGATGGATTACTCGATCCGGCACTGCTGAGCGAACTGCCGGACCGCAAATATCTCGCGGCCCGGCTTGCCGCGTTCATCGAAGGTGACCGTCCCTATGAGGACGTGCTCGACCGCCTGCGCATTTTTGCCTCCGAGCAGAAGTTCCTGATCGGGGTCAGGCTGCTTGCCGGTTCAATCGATGCAAGGCGGGCAGGACGGGCCTTTTCGGACCTTGCCGATCTGACCATCGGTGCCGCTCTCGATGCGGTTGCGGCCGAATTTGCGGCGCGCCATGGCCGCATAGCTGGCGGAACGGTGGCATTGCTGGGCATGGGCAAGCTGGGCAGCCAGGAACTGACGGCTGGATCCGACGTCGATCTGATCCTGCTCTACGATCATGATGCCGATGCCGATGAATCGGACGGCGACAAACCGCTTGCGCCGGCGCACTACTACAGCCGCATGACCCAGCGGCTGATCGCGGCCGTGTCGGCGCCGACAGCCGAGGGTGTGCTCTACGAACTCGATCTTCGCCTGCGCCCCTCGGGAAACAAGGGACCGGTGGCTACGCATATCGAGTCGTTTCGCAAGTATCAGCGCCAGGATGCCTGGACCTGGGAGCAGATGGCTATCAGCCGCGCCCGTCCGATTGCCGGCGATTCCGGCCTGTGCGACGAGCTGCGAGCTGAAGCCGCCGCTATTGTAGCCCTGCCGCGCGATGCCGCCAAAGTACGCCGCGAAGCCTTCGACATGCGCAAGCTGATCGAAGAGGAAAAGCCGCCACGCGACCTCTGGGACATCAAGCTGATCCCCGGCGGGTTGATCGATCTGGAATTCATCGCACAGGTGGCCGTGATAACCGGCCAGTTCGAGGGGCCGCCTGGCACAACGGCAACGGCGGATGTTCTGGCGCATCTTTCCTCTGGTTATGCAGATGCGCAGGTGCGTCGGGAATTGAGCGATGCCTACGCGTTCTATCTGGCTGTGACCCAGATGACGCGGCTATGCCTCACCGGTGCATTCGACAGGAATGATGTTCCGCCCGGGCTTTCCGATCTTCTGCTCGCCGCGACCGACCTGCCGGACTTTTCCGTGCTGGAAGCTCATTTGAAGGATGTGTCGGCAGGCGTCAGGAAAAGTTTCGACCAGCTTTTCAGGACAAAGCGGAAATGATCACGCCGCTGCCTTGAGCTGGCGGACGGGCTTTTTCAGCGGGATGCGGACGGAAACGATGGTGCCGGTCCCTTCGGTCGAGCGGATCTTGAGGGCTCCGCCATGCAGTTCTGCCAAGGAACGCGAGATGGCCAGCCCAAGTCCCGAGCCATTGTGGTTCTTGGAAAACTGGTTCTGAACCTGTTCGAAGGGCCTGCCTAGTTTGCTCAAGGCCTGTTTGGGAATTCCGCAGCCATTGTCTTCAATGGTCAGGATCAGTGCGCCGGAAGCATTGCGTGCTCGGAGCGAGATACGGCCGCCTTGCCCAGTAAATTTCACCGCGTTGGATAGCAGATTGATGACGATCTGCTTGATGGCGCGCCGGTCGGCGACAAGCGTCAGGGCGTCCGCAATATTGGTTTCCACCGTGATGGCTTTGGCGGCCGCCTGCAGGGAAACGACGCGCACCGTTTCGCGTATCAATGGGCAAAGGTCGATCGCCTCGCGCTCCATCGAGAATTGGCCGGCCTCGATCTTCGACATATCAAGAATGTCGTTGATGACGCCGAGCAGATACTTGCCGCTGGAGTTGATGTCGCCGGCATATTCGTCATAGCGGTCGGAACCGAGAGGACCGAAAAGCCGCTGTTGCATAAGCTCCGAAAAGCCGATGATGGCATTCAGCGGCGTGCGCAGTTCGTGCGACATGTTGGCGAGGAATTCGGACTTAGCCTGGTTGGCGGCTTCCGCGCGTTCCTTTTCCTTCACATACTTGCGGTTAAGTTCGGCAAGCTCGCGCGCCTTTTCCACTTCCGCCCTGCGAGCAAGGCTGAGATCGTGGATGGTGGACATGAGCCTGCGCTCGCTGTCGACCAGCTTGTCTTGGTGCTGCTTGATCTGCGTGATGTCGGAGCCGACCGAAACGGTGCCGCCGTCGCGCGTCTTCAACTCGTTGACCTGGAGCCATCTGCCATCGGCAAGTTGACGCTCGTAAGAAGCGCCCCCGTGCATGCCGTTCATGTTGGCAAGACGCCGCTCTGAAGCGAAGGCCAGCATGCGTTCCTCCAGAATGGCGCGGGATGCACCCGGCATCACATCGCGGTCCGAGAGGCCGTTGTCCTTTTGGTATTTCGAATTGCACATGACCAGGCGGTTGGCAGAATCCCAGAGGACGAAGGATTCGTTGATGTTTTCGATGGCCGTGCGCAAACGTAGGTCGGCAGCTTCCGAGCGCAGGGCGAGATGCCGCTGCTCGGTGACATCGACGGCGATGCCGATGAGCTGGATTTCGGAGGCGTCGGGGTCCATGACCTGTGCGCGGGCACGCATCCAGATCCACTGCCCATCGGCGTGACGCATGCGGAAGACCTGGTCGATGTGATCGATTTCCCGGGACACTACCCGATTTGCAATCTCGAACAGATTGCCGTCGTCGGGGTGAATGATGGCGTCGACTTCGCCAAAGGAGAGCATTGCTTCGCAGGGCTCGTAGCCAAGCATGTCGTACATGGACGACGACCAGTACATCTTGCCGCGGACCATATCCCAATCCCAAAGGCCGCAACGGCCGCGTACCAGCGCCATGTCGATACGCTGGTGTCCTTCGAGATAGAGGCGGTCTGCGGCCTCGGCTCGCGCTGCCTGACTGAAATACGCGTAGAGGATGACGATGAGCACGCCGGCCGTCAGCACAAAAAGCGTAACATTGAGCGAAACGGTCTTGCGCCAGTCGGCAAAAACGGCGTCCTGAGGCACCAAGGCCGCTGCTGCGCCACCGTCTTGAAGCGCCACCGCTGCGTACCAGTCCTGACCGTTGACCTTGACCTCGAGAATTCCGGCCTTTTCACCGAACAGGAACAGCGGTTGCCCTCCGGAGACAATGCTGTCCAGGTTGCGGCCATACCAGCCAGTTGAGCGGGGCGTCACGGCAGTGATCTTGAATTTGCCATCGGTGATGGCAAGGACATGGCCCGGCACCATCGCTGCCTGGCGACCAACCGTCTCCAACAATTCCTGTGCGGTTTCGTTTGATGCCGTGATGTCGTCTGCAGATGCCAATTGACCTGCAGCGAGTGTCAACAGCGCCTTGGCACTGCGATCGACATCGTCGTGCCAGTTCATCAGCGAAATACAGCGCACCGCTGCGATGACGACAAGAAACAGGATTATCAGCGCGGGAATGAGTCTGCGCAAAAAAGGTTCGGCGGCAAGCAGCCGTTGGTAGGCGGGTTGGGCGATGAGCCGCGTGTTGCCTGCAAGGCCACCGCAGCGCTCAAAAGCCGTCCCACCGGGCGCGCTCCACGCGTCCGCCTTGGCCATGAAATGGCTCTCCCCAAAAGCTCTATTATGCTTGGCGATCCGGTTACACCGCACGTCCGAATCGCCATTAAAGAATCAAAGGTGATTCGCCTTGTCCAGTGGCCAGGCCAAAAAAGATGAAAAATCGGCAAACAATATTCGAGCGAGAGACAACAACGCTCAATTTGGCCTGCGTTCGCAGGTCAAATCAAGCGAGCGTGCGATCGATGATATCCCTGAGATCGGCTGAAAGGTCTGGAGTGCTGGCAATCGTCAAAAGAGCCTCTCTTGCCTTTGCCTGCCGCCCCGGTTCCAGGGACCGCCAGGACCGCAGTGCCGTCGCCAATCGTGCCGCGACTTGAGGATTGCGTTTTTCGATCTCAAGCACCGTCTCGGCGAAGAACCTGTAGCCAGCACCGTCGGCGCGATGAAAGCCGGTCTGGTTCCCACTGGAAAAGGTTCCAATCAGGGAACGCAATCGGTTTGGATTCGTCGAAGAAAATGCAGGATGCGTCATCAGCGCACGCACCGTTTCGACGGCCTGAGGCCCTGGTATGCTGGCCTGAATCTGGAACCACTTATCCATCACCAGCGGATCGGATGCGAACTTTGCCGCAAACGCCGCGATCGCAGCGTCCGCCTGCGTCGATCCCGGATGTCGGTGCGCAAGCACCATCAGGGAGGCCGCCAGATCGGTCATGTTGGTTGCGGCTTTGAAATGCCGCGCGGCGGTTTCCACGCCTCCGTCCAGTCGTGACAGATAGTCGAGCAGCACATTGCGCAATGCGCGGCGGCCCGCGCTCGCTGCGTCGGGACTGAATGGATTGTTGTCACCCAGACTTGCGTAGAGGGTCTCGAAACGACCCTTGTTGGTGAACGCGATGAAGGTGGCAAGCGCCTCACGTGCGGCAAAGATCGCGTCGGGGTCGATCTCCTTGCCGATTTCGCGCGCGATGTCCGCTTCGCTTGGCAACGTCAAGGCAAGCGCCCGGTAGGCCGGCTCCAACCCATCATTTGCGGCCATGGTTCCGGCAAGTTCACCTAGTCTCATCGTGAACTCCGGCTTCTTGCCGCCGCGCTGGCGGCGGAATGCGGCGATCAGGGCATCGGTCAAAAGCGTATTCACAGCCTGCCAACGCGAGAATTCGTCCCGGTCGTGCGCGGCCAGGAAGAACTGATCGTCGGCCTTTTGCATGACCGATAATGTTACCGGCGCCGAGAAGCCGCGATTGAGTGAGAGCGCAGGTCTTTCGGTAAGTCCGCTGAAACGGATGGTATGACGGCGCTTGCGAACGTGGATGACGCCATTCTCGACGGTCGCGCCGTCGACCGCTTTGTACGCCAAATCCTTGCCGCCTTTTCCGACCAGGCCGAAGGCCAGTGGAATGTGCATCAGCCGCTTACGGCTTTCCGATGGTGTTGGCGGAACCGATTGCTCGATTTCGAGCGTTAGCTGCTTTTCCGTGGCGTCATAGTGCGAGCTCACAGTCAGGTTCGGCGTTCCGGCCTGATTGTACCAGAGCGCAAACTGCGACAGGTCGCGTCCTGAAACGTCCGCGAATACCTGGACGAATTCCTCGATTGTCGCGGCCTGTCCGTCGTGGCGCAGGAAATAAAGGTCCATGCCCGCTCGAAACGTTTCCGCGCCAAGCAGGGTGCGGATCATGCGCACCACTTCGGAACCTTTTTCGTAGACGGTTGCCGTATAGAAGTTGTTGATCTCGCGGTATCGGCGTGGCCGCACCGGATGCGCCAGCGGTCCCTGGTCTTCCGGGAACTGGAGTGCACGCAAAGTTCGAACTTCGGCGATGCGTTTGACACCGCGCGAACGCTGGTCAGCCGAGAATTCATGATCCCGGTAAACGGTCAGCCCCTCTTTCAGGCAGAGCTGGAACCAATCGCGGCAAGTGATTCTGTTGCCTGTCCAATTATGGAAATACTCGTGCGCGATAATCGCCTCGATATTGGCGAAATCGGCGTCTGTCGCCGTCTCCTCGTCGGCCAGAACATATTTGTCGTTGAAGATGTTGAGGCCCTTGTTCTCCATCGCTCCCATGTTGAAATCGGAGACGGCAACAATGTTGAAAACATCGAGATCGTATTCGCAGCCGAAGACCTCCTCGTCCCATTTCATTGAGCGTTTGAGGGCGTCCATTGCGTAGCCGGCCAGCCGTTCTTTGCCGTGCTCGACATAGATGCCCAGCGCGACATCGCGCCCTGACATGGTGACGAAGCGATCTTCGATTTTGCCGAGATCGCCCGCCACGAGCGCAAAGAGATAGGAAGGTTTGGGGTGGGGGTCTTTCCAGACGGCATAGTGCCAGCCATCGGCAAGGTCGCCGCTCTCGACCGGGTTGCCGTTGGACAGGAGCAGCGGAGCCTCCTTGCGGGAAGCCTCGATGCGAACTGTATAGACGGACAGGATATCCGGACGATCGAGGAAATAGGTGATGCGCCGGAAGCCTTCCGCTTCGCACTGCGTGCAATAGACATTGCTCGAACGGTAGAGACCCATCAAAGCTTCGTTGTGGGCCGGATCGATCAGGGTTTCGATGACGAGCGTGAAGCGCGCTTTGGCAGGCGGAGAATTCAGGACAAGTTGATCCGGACCGGCGACATAGGCTGATGGAAGCACTGCCTTCCCATCCACCTCGATACGCCGCAGCGTCAAACCATCTCCGTCTAGCACAAGCGGCGTGACAGTCGGTCCTTCGGCGCGGCGCTCGACCGTCAGCTCAGCGACGACGACGGTGGCTTCCGGCGAAAGGCGAAAGGTCAGCCGCGTTTGCGGAATGAGATAGTCGCTTGGCCTGTAGTCCTCCAGCTTGAAGACCTGGCCGGTATCGGTGCGCATCCGCTTGCTTTCCTTCCGTTTTTGGTTAGGCGAGGCAAAGCCGTTGGCCCAAGACATCCAAAGCCCGGTTCTTTACATCAAACGGGGCCTCGTCAACATGTCCGCGACACCAGCGCACACCCAAACGGCAACAAAGGACGCCACTTCAACGTGACTTCACTGGAAGTCCCCGCTTCACGGGGCGTTCTCACCGCAATTGCGCTAAAAATCATGTCGGTGACGATTTTCGTTGCCATGTCCTCGCTGATCAAGGCCGCGGGACCGTTGCCCGCAGGTCAGATCGTGTTCTTCCGGTCTTTCTTTGCCGTTTTTCCAATCCTGGTTTTCCTGTTCTACAAGCACGAACTCCGTACCGCCTTCGCAACCAAGCGTCCTGTTGGCCACATTTTTCGCGGCGTGGTCGGTGTGTGTTCGATGGGCTTTACTTTTTTCGCGCTGACCCGGCTGCCCTTGCCCGATGCGATAACGCTAAACTACGCGCAGCCATTGCTTGTTGTCGTATTCAGTTCGCTTTTCCTTGGCGAGGCGATCCGCTTTTACCGCTGGAGCGCGGTTGCGGTCGGGTTGATAGGTGTCGTCATCATCTCATGGCCGGAATTGACGCTGCTCAGTTCGGGTTCCGCCATGGACGACCAGGAAGTGCTGGGCGTCATGGCGGCTCTCGCCGGCGCGGGCAGTTCTGCGGTGGCAGCACTTCTGGTCCGTAATCTGGTTCACAGCGAGCGCACGGCCACCATCGTCCTATGGTTTTCCATGATGGCAAGCGTGCTGGCCCTTTTGACGCTGCCATTTGGCTGGGACGCTATGAGCTCGGCCCAAGTCATGCTGCTGATCACTGCCGGCTTCTGCGGCGGCATAGCGCAAATCTTCATGACCTCAGCATACCGGCACGCGGAGGTTTCGGTGGTTGCTCCGTTCGAATACACCTCGATGATCCTGGCCATCATCGTGGGTTATGTCATCTTCGACGATGTTCCGACGGCCTATATGCTGGTCGGCGGCCTGATCGTTGTCGCGGCTGGGATCTTTATCATCTTCCGAGAACGGCAGCTTGGATTGGAACACGCGCGCGCCCGGAAAGTCATACCATCCCAAGGGTGAGCAAGATTCGGCTGGCCGCTATGCTAGCGATCGCAACTTCATTTTCACTTCGAGGAAGTCGCGCCAGGCCAGGCGCTTGTGCGCAGGCGTTCTGAGCAGATAGGCGGGATGCAGCGTCGGCATCGCAGGGATAGTCGCTCCCGATGCGGCAGAATAGGTGCGCCAGTTGCCCCTCAAGCGCAGGATGCCTTCGGTGGTGTTGAGCAGGGTCTTGGCCGAGGCTCCGCCAAGATGAACCAGCACTTTGGGGCCGACCAGTTCGATTTGCCGTTCGATGAAAGGCCGGCAAATCTCTGTTTCATGCGGCGTTGGCGCGCGGTTGCCGGGTGGCCGCCAAGGGATCACATTGGCGATGTAGACAGTATCCCTGTCGAGCCCGATCGCCGCCAGCATCCGGTCGAGTAGCTGGCCGGAGCGACCTACGAAAGGCCGCCCTTCCATGTCCTCGTCTCGCCCCGGCGCTTCGCCGACAAACATGATGTCGGCCTGCGGGTTGCCATCGGCGAAAACCAGGTTTTTCGCGGTAGATTTCAGGTTGCAGCCGTCGAATGAGGCCATCCGCTCGCGCAATTCCTCAAGGTTCATTGCCCCGGCAGCCAACTGCCGCGCCATGGCTGCCTGTTGCTCGTCTGGGACTGCCGCTATGGTCGCACGTTGAGGGGAGGGCGCGGGTTGGGCAGCCGCCGGCTGGAGGCTGCGCCTTGGCTCGCGCGGCTGAACAGACGCGTTCGATGTTTTGGGCGGCGCATCAGCTTGCCTTGCAATCTGCTCAAGCCGGTTCACCGGGTCATCGGCCAGCGCATCGTCCACCCCTGCTTCGGCATAGAAGGCAAGAAGGGCGGTGAGATCGGAGAGCGTGTCGAAGGTGGCGGTAGTCATGGCGGCACATTCGACGTATGGACCCCGCTTTGCAAGTTCACATTGAGCGGATTGTCGGATTTCACGTGGAGGGGATGCGGGGATCCTGTACCAGATAGAACGTCCAACGGGGCGTGTAATCGGTGACGAGGAATTGAAACGATACCGATGCCAGCGGATCGACCTGTCCGGTAGTGAAAAGCAGCCGGTCATAAGGTTCGAAATCGCGGTCAAACTTCGCGAAGTTGCTGGATATGATGTTGGTCGGCGACTTGTTGCGCTGGTCGAAGGAAAGGCCGTCACCGAATACGCTCGGTCGGTCGAGTATTTCCTGCAGCTCGAATTCGAACTCGATCCAGGGGTGGCCGCTGTTGTTGAGCGCCTCGATGCGCATGTAGAGGACGCCGTTGACATAGTCTCCCGAAGGGTCGAACGGCCGTATCTCGCGCCTCGCTCGAATGGTGAGCGTTACCGGCGTTGCCGATTGGAATTCCTCGGAAATGACAATCGGGTCGTCCTGGGTGCCTTTCCCCGACACGCCGGTGATCTCGAACCCACCCAGTTCATCGGAAAATGTGTAAGGCCCGGCAGCCCAAAGTTTTTGCTCATCTGCCCTGGCAGCCCACCCAAAAGCCGCCACCAGGATGAACATCAAAGCCACCAGCGGCCCTGCATGGCCGGGCAGCCGCAGAAAGCGCGTCAATGACAAGCCCTGCCGTGCAAAGGTGCGCATTCGTCCACTATGGCGGATAAGGATGGAGCCGCACACTCAAAAAACTGCGATGATCCTGCCAGGCAAAGGTGCGCAATTATTTGACGTTTACGTGAACGTAAAATATTGTGAGCCAACCGTTTGCCGAGGGAAAACGCCGGTGTTCTGATGCCACCGGTTTTCCGTCGCGATTTGATGCGCTATGGAGCGCAAGAGCCAGCAAAGTACCGGCCAGCCAGTGCGGAGGGATTGATGAGCGATATCGAGCGCGAGAGCATGGAGTTCGACGTGGTTATCGTCGGCGCGGGGCCGGCTGGGTTGGCCGCTGCGATCCGTCTCAAGCAGGTCAATCCGGACTTGTCGGTGGTTGTGTTGGAAAAGGGCGGCGAGGTCGGCGCACATATCCTTTCAGGCGCGGTGGTTGATCCGATTGGCATCGATCGTCTGCTGCCGGGTTGGCGCGACGAGAGCGATCATCCCTTCAAGACACCCGTGACGGACGATCATTTCCTTGTGCTCGGGCCGGCCGGATCCGTCCGCCTGCCGAATTTCCTGATGCCGCCGTTGATGAACAACCACGGCAACTACATCGTCTCGCTAGGCAATGTGTGCCGTTGGCTTGGCGCGAAAGCAGAGGCGCTGGGCGTCGAGATCTATCCGGGATTTGCCGCCGCCGGCCTGCTTTACGATGAGGCTGGTGCCGTCACCGGCGTCTACACAGGCGATATGGGCGTGGAGAAGGACGGTTCGCATGGGCCGGCCTACGCCCCCGGCATGGCGCTGATGGGCAAATATGTGCTGATCGGGGAGGGCGCGCGGGGCTCGCTCGCCAAGCAACTGATCGCCAAGTACAATCTTGCGGACGGGCGCGACCCTGCCAAGTTCGGCATTGGCCTGAAGGAACTGTGGCAGGTCCAGCCGGAAAATCACAAGCCGGGACTGGTCCAGCACTCGTTCGGCTGGCCGCTCGACATGAAGACCGGCGGCGGCTCATTCCTCTACCATCTGGAGGACAATCAGGTCGCCGTTGGCTTCGTCGTCCACCTCAACTACAAGAACCCTTATCTTTCGCCGTTCGAAGAGTTCCAGCGTTTCAAGACGCATCCGGCGATCCGTGGCACGTTCGAGGGCGCCAAGCGCGTCGGCTATGGAGCGCGCGCCATCACAGAGGGCGGCTGGCAATCCGTGCCCAAGCTGTCCTTCCCCGGCGGTGTGCTGATGGGATGTTCTGCGGGTCTGGTGAACGTGCCGCGCATCAAGGGTTCGCACAATGCCGTGCTTTCCGGCATGCTGGCGGCCGAAAATGTCGCCGAGGCAATCGCGGCGGGCCGTGCCAATGACGAGTTGTCGGCTTATGAAGATGCATGGCGCGGCAGCGCCATTGGCAAGGATCTGAAGAGGGTACGCAACGTCAAGCCGCTTTGGTCGCGCTTCGGTACGATTGCCGGTGTCGCTGTCGGCGGGCTCGATATGTGGTTGAATACGCTATTTGGCTTCTCGCCTTTCGGCACGCTGAAGCACGGCAAGACCGACGCCGCATCGCTGGAGCCGGCGTCCAAGCACCAGAAGATAAATTACCCGAAACCGGACGGCGTGCTGACTTTCGACCGTCTGTCCTCGGTATTCCTCTCAAATACCAACCATGAGGAAGATCAGCCTGTCCATCTTCAGGTCAAAGACATGGCGATGCAGGAGCGGTCGGAGCATGATGTTTTTGCCGGGCCCTCGACGCGCTATTGCCCGGCCGGTGTCTATGAATGGGTGGATGCTGACGGCAATGCGGCCGCCGATCCATCGGCCAAGGATGTGCATTTTGTCATCAATGCGCAGAACTGTGTTCACTGCAAAACATGCGACATCAAGGACCCGAACCAGAATATCAATTGGGTTCCGCCACAGGGCGGCGAAGGTCCCGTCTACACGAATATGTAGTGGGCCATCATCGCGCCGTCCGGGATACCGGCGGCGCGAAGCTGTGACGACAACGGGTACTAACCGCGCAGTTGTTCAGCAGAAACGGTCGCCGTTTCGTCTTCTTCGTCAGGCCGGTCATTCCCAGGCTTGATCGAGAACTCGACCAAGACCGGAAGATGATCGGAACCAACGCTTTCCAGGCGTTCAGCGGAGTGGATGAGGACATCCCCCTTGCTGAATACATTGTCGATTGGCAGGCCGGCAAAGCGTATTGAATCGGGCAACTGAAGGAACAGCCAGGTTGCGCCGACCGAGGGCATGAGCGTCAGGTCGCCTGCATCGGCAATGTTGCGAGCCGCCGCGCTCCACGGCGTTGCATTCAGGTCTCCAGCTAAAATTGTTGTTGGAGCGAGCGAGGCGATGGACGGCGAAAGCAGCGCGATCTGGCGCGCCTGTTCGAAAGGCCACGGCCAGCCCAGGTGAATTGCGGCAACGTCGATCTCAGCCCCGGCAAAATCGACGGTCGCCGTAGCCAGCGCGCCGCGCTCGAAGCAATGTGTTTCCGTGCCTTGTGCGAACGGCCGGCGTGAAAGAATTGCGGCGCCAAAAACCCCGTTTGGCCGCGGGCAGGTCACGCGATAGGGATAGGCGCTTTTCAGCAGGTCCAGTTTCCCGTCCCACATGGTTGAGACTTCGTCGAGAGTAACGACATCGGGCGTGGTCCGCCCGATCAGCGACAAGACCTTTTCCGGCGTGCGATTATCGAAGCGAAGATTGATCTGCAGAAGCCGATAAACTGCTCTATCTGTCGGTTTGGCTTCGAACGCGGCATGCACGGTCTTCAAGCCAATGAGGTTCAGCGTATCCGTCGTTGTGGAAAACGCTGCGACCGCAAAGACCAGAGCTGAAACGGCTTGCACCAGATGGGTCGTCGCTAAAAGCGGCAGCGCCAAAATGGCCACGACGATGGCAAGATGCACGCGAAAATGGCCAAACGAGTCGAAAGCCGGGTGCAGCGATCCGAAAAATCCCAGCAGCAGCGGAATGGTTGCCGCAGTCAGGCAAAACAGGATCGAAGACTGGAAAAAGGGTGAAACCCGGCTCATGCGCGTTGATTGGCCAAGGAATTGCGGCTCATTGATGGTAAGGCCCGCAGTCCGTATGTTTCGGGCGAATTTTTACCGATAACTAATGGAGCCGAGATGCGATCAGCCGCGAGGCCTTGGATAGTTTTGCTGGTGATCGCTCTGGGAGCCAGTGTGCCGAGCACCCATGCCAGCGCCGAGACAACTGAACGTGTTGAAAACTACGCGATTTCCGGTAGCTCAGGCATCGAGCTTTACCGGTCGATTGGCGAGCGTGGCCCCAAGGTCGGCGTTGCACGAGCCATAGCGCACACCAACTTCAAGCTGACGTGGTCGCGGAAATACGAACCACAGGACGATGGCGGCTGCACCTTGGTTTCGGCGCGTCCAAAGCTGATCATCACTTACACATTGCCCAAGCCCGCCGGCAATCTGCCGCCTGCCGTCAAGAAGCAGTGGGACACCTTCATCGAAGGTGTTCGCCTCCATGAGGAAGAGCACGGCGTTCATATCAAGGAGATGCTGGCGGAAATCGAGGCTGCCACCATTGGCTTTTCGGCTGCTGACGACCCAAAATGCCAGAAGGTAAGGAAAGCAATCATTCCGTCGCTGTCACAGGCCTCAGTTCGGCAAAGAGAGCGCAGCCGGGATTTCGACCGGGTTGAGATGGCCAATGGCGGCAACATGCACCGGCTGATACTGGCGCTGGTAAACGCAGAACAATAGCCGGTCGACCTCGCCCCTACTGGAATGCCGTTTCCGAAAAACTCCGCAATTTGCGCGAATGCAGCCGATCCATCGGCATCTCCGCCAGCTTTTCCATGGCCCGGATGCCGATTGTGAGATGCTGGGCCACCTGGCGCTTGTAGAACTCAGTTGCCATGCCCGGCAGCTTCAACTCGCCGTGCAGAGGCTTGTCGGAAACGCACAGCAGCGTGCCGTAAGGGACCCGGAAGCGGAAGCCATTCGCCGCAATCGTCGCCGATTCCATGTCAAGCGCGATAGCGCGCGATTGTGAAAGCCGCTGGACGGGACCACGCTGGTCGCGCAGTTCCCAGTTGCGGTTGTCTATGGTGGCGACGGTACCGGTGCGCATGATGCGCTTGAGGTCATATCCGGAAAGCCCGGTCACTTCCTGCACGGCCTCCTGAAGCGCCACCTGGATTTCCGCCAGCGGCGGGATAGGCACCCACACGGGCAGGTCGTCGTCGAGGACATGATCCTCGCGCACATAGGCGTGGGCCAGCACATAGTCGCCCAACGCCTGCGTATTGCGCAGCCCCGCGCAGTGGCCGAGCATGACCCAGGCATGCGGCCGCAGCACCGCGATATGATCGGTAATCGTCTTGGCGTTTGAAGGGCCGACACCGATGTTGACCATGGTGATGCCGCCATGGTTGGGCTTCTTCAGGTGATAGGCGGGCATTTGTGGCAGCCTGAATGCGACGGTATCGCTCGAGCGGCTTTCACCCGCTTTCGTTACCGTGTTGCCGGGCTCCACGAACTCCGTATAGCCGCCGCCACCGGCCGCCATAAGCTCTCGAGCCTGGGCGACGAACTCATCTATGTAGAACTGGTAGTTGGTGAACAGCACGAAGTTCTGGAAGTGATTGGGCGTGGTGGCCGTATAGTGCGACAGCCGGTGCAGTGAGTAGTCGATGCGCTGTGCTGTGAAAGGGGCCAGCGGCCGGGCTTCGCCAAGCGCCACTTCGAAGGTTCCGTTGGCGATCTGGTCGTCGGTGCCATCCAGATCCGGCACGTCGAACAGGTCACGGATCGGCCGGCGGATGCGTTCGGCTGCAGCTCCATCGACATAGCTGCCTTCAAGGAAGGCAAAATGCAGCGGTATCGGTGTTCTTGATTCCGAGACCATCACCGGAACGCCGTGGTTGCGAATAATCAGGCGAAGCTGTTCCTCAAGATAGCTCTGGAACAGGTCCGGGCGCGTGATCGTGGTCGAGAAATGGCCAGGTGTCGGCATATGGCCATAGGCCTGGCGTGAATCCACCTGCGTGAAGGAGTTGGTGACGACGCCTACTTCCGGATAAAAAGCCCGGTAGCGCGTGTTGATGTCGCCGCCCGAAGCAAGAGCCGAAAACGAGTCGCGCAGGAACTTTGTGTTGCGCGCGTAAAGCATTTGCAATGCCGCGACTGCTTCGGCGGGATCGTCGAAACTTTGCCGCGCGAAGGGCTCGGGCATCACGACGTTTTCAATGGCTTGCGGGTAGATTCGGTTTTCCATGGCCCACTATAGGGCCTTGTCTGGACAGTGGGGAGGGGGTGACCATCCTCCTCCATATATCGGTTACTCTTGCAGCTTAGCCGCGCTGCAAGCTCACAAGAAGGACAAAGCCGACGCCGTTTTTCTTCAGGGCTGGAGCTTCGATGGTAGAGCCTGCATGGTCACGCATGCTGGGCACCGCCAGGACTGGAGCCGCCAGCACGAGCAGAATGCAAAAAGCGCGCGGCAGCAACCGCAGGGCTTTGATGGCATTGTTGGAGAAGTTGTTCATGGTGGCGATCCAGATCTCGGTTAACGGCCGAACTGGCCGCAAGTGGTGAAGCAAGCGCCTGACCGGGCCTCGTCCCAATGCCGAGGCTGGCGACTGGCTTCCGCAACGATGATCGCAAAGCCGATACCGAACAAAGTCGTGAGCAGGCAGACGATGGTGAAACGGCGAGCAAGCATGTCAGTCCCCTTTGTTGGACCGACAATGCCCCCACGCCCCTGAACCGCCTCTGAGAAGGCCGTTCATCTTCGGTTCAAATTTATTGACGGTGTTTTGACGCCCGTGTGCCTTGCGTCCATCGGTGCGAGGCCTATGTGCAAGGACATTCATCCATTCGGAGAAACTGGAATGACGTCGCAGACAATGCCAATTGAGCTTTACTACTGGCCAACTCCGAACGGCCACAAGATTTCGATCCTGCTGGAGGAACTTGGCGTCCCGTACGCAATCAAATACGTGAACATAGGCCGTGGCGAACAGTTTGAGCCGTCGTTCCTGAAAATTTCTCCCAACAACCGCATGCCGGCGATCGTCGACCCGGAAGGGCCGGATGGAAAGCCGATTTCCGTTTTCGAGTCAGGCGCCATCCTGCAGTATCTGGGTCGCAAGTTCGGCAGGTTTTATCCCGCCGACGAGCGTCAGCGTGCGGAGGTCGATCAATGGCTGTTCTGGCAAATGGGCGGGCTTGGTCCGATGGCCGGACAGGCGCATCATTTCCGCCAGTATGCTCCGGAAAAGATTCCTTACGCCTTCGACCGTTACACCAATGAGGTCAACCGGCTCTATGGTGTCATGAACAAGCGCCTCGCTGATCGGGATTTTCTTGCCGGTGAGTATTCGATCGCCGACATGGCCGCATTTCCCTGGGTGAGGCCCTACAAGAACCAAGGCCAGGACCTTGCGGATTTCGCCAACCTGAAAAGGTGGTTCGAGGAAATAGCGGAGAGGCCTGCCGTGGTGAAGGGTGTCGAAATCGGACAGGAGCATCGCCGCAATCTGGCCGACGACAAGGAAGCGCAGAAAGTGCTGTTTGGTCAGAAGGCGCGAGCCTAGCCAAGCAAGTGGAAAGCTGCCGGTTTTGCCGGCAGCTTTCCGTAGTCAAATGCAAATTACTGACGGGCGAGGTTCTCGCTCTTGCAGATCAGGCCGCCCAGCACGCAGCCGGACAGTGACAAGGTGTTTCCCGAAACACTTGCCTTGCCATTGTAGGTCTTGCCTTCGTCAAGTTTGTTGACCGTGCCTTGATACTGGCCATTGGTGCCATTCATGCAGCCGATCGACTTGCCCTTATATTCACCGGTCATCACTGTGCCGCAGAATTTCGATCCACTCCCGGCATAAGAGATCAAGGTGCCGTTCGGGCGTTTCCACGTTCCCTCGATGGGATCGGCTGAAGCCGATCCAGCCGCCACGAGAATGGCGATTGCTGCCAAGCAAGACTTATAAAACATCGTCTCCTCCCTGTCGGCCTGTTAGGTTCAGCCCGCTTTGCCTCTTACGCAAACGTAAGCTAATTCAGTCTTCACCAAAGAAAAAGCGGTGCCGCAACGGAAAGCGGTGCGTTTTTTTGAGCCTTTTTTGCCCCTCATTGCCATTGGAATGAAGCTATCGCGATGGCCTCATGCTTTTCTGTGGTTAGCGAAGTCTTGAATTCCGTCCGGCGTATTTTCATCAATTTGATCGAGAAACCGCGTGGTTGCTGGATTTCTATCCTTAACGAATTAACACGTTTACCTATTGTTTTAGCTTTGTTTTCTTCAAGTTAAGCACGTCATTTAACGACGGATTCAAGCCCCTGCTGCATTCTCCAAACCATCGAACGGGCAGCCTCCACGGACCAAGCAAGGCGGCGCTCAGGAGCAGGACAGGGGACTAAAATGGCACGTTTTGAAATGCTTGAGGCTGGCTTCGGCACGATGGGCGCCACGGCACAGGCCGACATCCTTTTTGAACTCGGCATGATGTACGCAACCGGCCGCGATTGTGCGGTTGATCCGGTCGCTGCCCACAAGTGGTTCAACATCGCAGCGATCAAGGGTTCGGCCCGAGCGGCAGAATTGCGCTCCGAGTTGTCGGCAACCATGTCGAAGATGGAAATTGCCCAGGCGCTGCGCGAAGCGCGTGAATGGATGACGATGCACTGACGAATTGCAGCACCGGGCTGCTCCAAGAGCCCTGGCCCGGAACAGGGAAGGCAAACGGGATTTCGTGGCGCGGGGGCGTCGGGGAAGCTTGTGCCAGCTAGGCCGCGACCGATCGAAACAAGATCGGCGCGGCCTTTGCTTTTTGCCGCAGTCGCGGAAAGCGCTGTCTCTGGACAGGCATGATGAAACAGGCAAATGTTGCGCAGCATTGAACCAGCGCAGCCGTCTGTGGCGTTGCGCGAGCAAGGGAGTGCAACGCGATGAAGAGCAAGTTTCTGGCTGGTGCCATTCTGGGCCTGGCTCTCGGCACTACGGCAGCCTATGCCGCAGACATTACGATTGCCGTTGTCGGGCCGATGACGGGGCAACTGGCCACCATTGGCGACCAGTTCAAGCACGGCGCCCAGGCGGCTGCTGATGCGATCAACGCCGCCGGCGGCGTTAACGGCAATCAGATCAAGCTTTCCATAGAGGACGACGTGTGTGACCCGAAGCAGGCGGTGTCGGTTGCGAACCGCATTGTCGCCAACGGCGTCAAGTTCATCGATGGCCATGCCTGCTCCGGCTCGAGCATTCCGGCTTCTGCGGTCTATGCTGAGTCCGGCGCGCTGATGATGAGCCCTGCCTCGTCCAATCCGGTTCTGACCGATGATGCGGCGGCCAAGGGTTGGCCGACAATCATGCGCCTTTACACGCGTGACGACGCACAGGGCAATTTCATCGGGCCGTGGATCGCCAAGAAGTATGCCGGCAAGAATGTCGTCATCCTTCACGACAAGAGCGCCTACGGCCAAGGTATCGCCGACGCGGTTCGGGCAACGATGAACGCTGGCGGCCTCAAGGAGGTAATGTACGAGGGCATCAACGCCGGCGAGAAGGACTATGCCGCGCTTGTGACCAAGCTGAAGGAATTGAAGGCCGATGTCGTCTATTTCGGCGGCTATCATCCGGAGGCGGGCTTGATCCTGCGCCAGTCGGCTGAGCAGGGCTTCAAGTTCCAGCTCATCATGCCCGACTCCATTGCATCGCCGGAATTCTGGCAGATTTCCGGCCCGGCGGGCGAAGGCACGATGTTCGTGTTCCCCTCCGATCCGCAGGCCAAGCCGGAGGCCAAGGAAGCGGTTGAAAAGATCAAGGCTGGCGGCTTCACGCCGGAAGGCTTTACGCTGTTTTCCTACGCCGTCGTGCAGGCTGTCGCCGAGGGTGTGAAGCGTGCGGGCACCGATGACCCGATGAAGGTTGCCGAAGCGCTGAAGAATGGCGAGCCGATCAATACGGTGGTCGGCCCGGTGACCTTTGACGAAAAGGGCGACCTGAAGAACGCCAGCTATGACATCAATCAGTGGCACGACGGCAAGTACGCCCCGATCTCGCAGGATTGATGCTGTTGCGAGACAAAAAGGAAATGGCCGGGTCGCCCCGGCCATTTTCGTTTTTCCAGCCCATTCCAGCGAGATCGACGCTCGTCAGGCCTCTTCCGCGAATTTCACCAGGACCGTGCCGTCGCTGACCTGCTCGCCTTCGGCGGCGATTTCGGCAATGACTCCGTCATGCGGAGCCGCGATGGTATGCTCCATCTTCATCGCTTCGAGGATCAGCAGCGGTTGGCCCTTGGCGACGCCGTCACCCTTGGCCGCGCGCACCACCTTGACCAGTCCCGGCATTGGCGCGCGCAGGCTGCCCGTTCCGGCCAACGCTTGCTCCGCGCGCGCCAGCGGGTCCGGCACCTGGAAGGTGTGGCCGACTGCTCCGTCGAAGACGGTGACATGCCCCGGCCAGCGCGCCACACGCTGGCCCTTGACGGATCCGAGTCTGACGATCTCGCCGTATAGCCTGACGGTGGTGCCGTCGGTTCCGGTCATGAGCCTGGCCGGAACCTCGTGTTCGCCATACTTCAAGCGGATTTCCCGCTCGAGCCCATGGAAATGGGCATATCCGCCGATCCCCGACCAAGGGTCATTCGAAGCCTGCCGTTCGTTGAGACCCGAGGCGGCGAATGCCGCAGCGGCCACAGCCAGGGAATTGGGCAAGGGGAGGGCCGTCAGCGCATCTTGGTGCCTGCCTATCAATCCGGTGTCGACATCGCCGGCCGCGAAGTCCGGGTCGCTTGCCAATGCAGCAAGAATGGCGGTGTTCACAGTGGAGCCGGCAACTTCCGTTCGCGCCAGTACATCGCGCAACGCCGCAAGGGAGGTTTCCCTATTGTCGGCATGGACGACAAGCTTTGCGATCATCGGGTCGTAGAAGGGCGATATACTGTCACCAGCCCGCACACCGGTCTCGATGCGCATCGAAGCGTCCTGCGGCGGAACATCGGGGAACTTCAGGTGGTGTAATGTTCCGGTTGCCGGGAGGAAGCCTTTCGTGGCGTCTTCCGCATAAAGACGCGCTTCGAACGCATGGCCGTCGAGCTTTATTTCGTCCTGCTTCCTGGGCAGTATTTCACCCGAAGCCACCCGCAACTGCCATTCGACAAGGTCGATGCCGGTGATCATCTCGGTCACCGGATGCTCGACTTGCAGGCGCGTGTTCATTTCCATGAACCAGAAGCGATCGGCCTTTAGGCCCTGCGAAGCATCGACAATGAACTCGATGGTGCCTGCACCGGAAGAGGAAATGGCCCTCGCGGCCGTAACTGCCGCTTCTGTCATCGCTGCGCGCAGTTCCGGTGTCATGCCCGGCGCAGGGGCTTCCTCGATGACCTTTTGGTGGCGGCGCTGGGCAGAGCAGTCGCGCTCGTAAAGATGGACTGCATTGCCGTAATTGTCGCCGAATACCTGCACTTCGATATGGCGCGGCTTGTCGACATACTTCTCCACCAGCACCCGGTCGTCGCCAAAAGCGGTCTTGGCTTCGCGCCGCGCCCCTGACAATGCCTCGGCGAAATCGTCCGGATCATCGACCCGCCGCATACCCTTGCCGCCGCCGCCGGCTCGCGCCTTGATGAGCACCGGATAGCCGATCTCGCGCGCCTTGGAGGCCAGCACCACGATCTCCTGCGCCTCGCCATGATAGCCGGGCACAACGGGTACGCCAGCTTTCTCCATCAGCCGCTTGGCCGCATCCTTGAGGCCCATCGCGCGGATTGAAGTGGCTGAGGGTCCGATGAAGGTGAGGTCGGCAGCCACTACCTGATCGACGAAATCGGGGTTCTCGGAAAGAAAGCCGTAGCCGGGATGGATTGCTTCTGCCCCAGTCTGCTTGGCCGCCGCAATGATCTTGTCGCCCCGCAGATAGCTTTCCCCGACTGGAGACGGGCCGATATGCACCGCTTCGTCGGCCATTTCGACATGCAGGGCACGCGCATCGGCATCGGAATAAACCGCGACCGTCTTGACACCCAGCCTGCGCGCAGTCCGGATGACCCGGCAGGCGATCTCGCCTCGATTGGCGATCAGGATTTTCGAGAACATTAGCGCAAATCTCCCGAATCCGTTTGCAGGTATGAGAGGATGTGAGCGAGGTTCTTGGGTAAGTCTTGTTGATGGCGCATCGATCACATCCTGAACACGCCGAACTTCGTTTCCGGGATCGG
Source organism: Mesorhizobium sp. FG116 (assembly GCF_057809835.1). NCBI lineage: Bacteria > Pseudomonadati > Pseudomonadota > Alphaproteobacteria > Hyphomicrobiales > Phyllobacteriaceae > Mesorhizobium > Mesorhizobium sp. FG116. The sequence goes on along the minus strand of NZ_JBMDKS010000021.1, from coordinate 11,865 downwards.
CGCGTTCAACGCAGCGCTGAGGCTGAGCGCCAGCACGTCGCGCGACTTTGCCGGATCGACTATGCCATCGTCCCACAGCCGGGCGGAGGAATAGAGGGGGTGACCCTCGCGCTCGTATTTCTCCAGCGTTGGCTGCTTGAACGCGGCTTCTTCCTCGGCACTCCAGGTGCCGCCCTTTCGCTCGATGCCTTCGCGCTTGACCAGCGCCAGCACCATTGCGGCCTGCTCGCCGCCCATCACTGAAATGCGCGCGTTCGGCCACATCCATAGAAAGCGCGGCGAATAGGCTCTGCCGCACATGCCGTAGTTGCCAGCGCCGAATGAGCCGCCGATGATCATCGTCACCTTTGGCACTTGTGCGGTTGCCACCGCCATCACCAACTTGGCGCCGTCCTTGGCGATGCCCCCGGCCTCGTATTTGCGACCGACCATGAAGCCGGTGATATTTTGCAGGAAGACCAAAGGAATGCCGCGCTGGCAGCACAATTCGATGAAATGCGTGCCTTTGACCGCCGACTCGGAAAACAGAACGCCATTATTTGCGATGATGCCGACCGGCATGCCGTAGAGATGGGCAAAGCCGGTGACCAGAGTGGTGCCGTAATTCTGCTTGAATTCGTCGAACTCTGAGCCGTCGACAATGCGTGCGATGACCTCGCGCACGTCATACGGCTGGCGCGCATCGGTGGGTACGATGCCGTAGATCTCATCCGGGGCGTAAAGCGGGGACGCAGGTTCCTGCAGATTTAAGCCTATGGCCTTGTTACGGTTCAGGTTCTTCACGATCCGACGCGTGATGGCCAGCGCATGTTCGTCATTGACTGCCAGATGATCGGCCACGCCGGATTCGCGCGTGTGCAGGTCCGCGCCGCCGAGGTCTTCTGCGCTGACTTCCTCGCCTGTTGCAGCCTTCACCAGCGGCGGCCCGCCGAGGAAGATGGTTGCCTGTTTGCGAACCATGATCGATTCATCTGCCATCGCCGGCACGTATGCGCCGCCGGCAGTACATGATCCCATGACGCAGGCGATCTGCGGAATGCCCGCCGCCGACATGGTAGCCTGATTGTAGAAGATGCGCCCAAAATGATCGCGGTCGGGGAATACCTCGTCCTGGTTGGGCAGGTTGGCGCCTCCAGAATCGACAAGGTAAATGCAGGGCAGATTATTCTGCAGCGCGATTTCCTGCGCACGCAAATGCTTCTTCACGGTGAGCGGGTAATAGGTGCCGCCTTTCACCGTGGCATCATTCACCACCACCATGACTTCACGGCCTTCGACGCGGCCAATGCCCGCGATCATGCCAGCTGATGCGATGTCTCCGCCATACATGTCGAAGGCAGCGAACTGGCCGATCTCGAGGAAGGGAGAACCGGTGTCGAGAAGTTGCGCCAGCCGGTCACGCGGCAACAGCTTGCCGCGTGCCGCATGACGGTGGCGGGCTTCTTCCGAGCCGCCGCGCTGCACATGCGCGGCCTTGTCCGAGATGTCGGCGACCAGCGCCCGCATCTTTTCGGCATTGCTGCGAAAGGCTTCGGAGGAGGGGGAGAGTTGCGAATGCAGGACGGCCATCGCTAGACCTCTTCGGACATCATCTCGCGGCCGATCAGCCAGCGGCGGATTTCGGAGGTGCCGGCGCCGATCTCGTAGAGCTTGGCGTCGCGCAGTAGGCGGCCGGTTGGGTAATCGTTGATGTAGCCGTTGCCGCCCAGGAGTTGGATGGCGTCGAGCGCGCACTGCGTCGCCTTTTCTGCGGCGTATAGGATACAGCCGGCGGCGTCCTTGCGGGTGGTCTCGCCACGGTCGCAGGCCGACGCTACTGCATAGACATAGGCTCGGCAGGCGTTGAGCGTGGTGTACATGTCGGCCAACTTGCCCTGGACGAGTTGGAAATCGCCAATCGGGCGGTCGAACTGCTTGCGCTCGTGCACGTAAGGAACGGCCACGTCGAGGCACGCGGCCATGATACCGAGCGGGCCGCCGGCGAGCACTGTGCGTTCGTAATCAAGGCCCGACATCAGGACTTCGACCCCGCGCCCTTCTTCGCCGAGCACGTTCTCGAACGGCACCTCGACATTGTCGAACACCAGTTCACCGGTGTTGGAGCCGCGCATGCCGAGCTTGTCCAGCTTCTGCGCCACGGAGAAGCCGGCAAAACCCTTCTCGATCAAGAATGCGGTGATGCCGCGCGACTTCCGCTCCGGGTCTGTCTTGGCATAGACAACGAGCGTGTCGGCATCGGGCCCGTTGGTGATCCACATCTTGGAGCCGGTAAGCACATAGCGGTCGTTCTTCTTTTCGGCGCGTAGCCGCATGGAGACGACGTCGGAACCGGAGCCGGGTTCGGACATGGCGAGCGCGCCCACCGCTTCGCCCGAGCAGAGCTTCGGAAGATACTTTTCCTTTTGCTCGTTCGTGCCCCAGCGGTTGATCTGGTTGATGCACAGGTTGGAATGCGCGCCGTAGGAGAGGCCGACTGAGGCGGAAGCGCGCGAAATTTCCTCCATCGCTACGACGTGGGCGAGGTAGCCCATGCCAGTGCCGCCATAGCGCGGGTCGGCGGTGACGCCGAGCAGGCCGAGTGCGCCGATCTCCTGCCACAGATGTGCGGGGAACTCGTTGCTGCGGTCGACCTCCGTCGCGAGCGGCGCAATCTTTTCCTGGGCAAAGCGCTGAACGAGATCGCGAAGGGCCGCGACGTCCTCGTCAAGCCCGAAGTTGAGCGCGTGTGTGTACATGGTCTTGCTCCCGGCTCATTGTTGCGCCGACAAGGCGCATTGTCATCGAAAGATATGTTTCCGTCACGCCTTCGACCGATAGCCGCTCACCCGGTCGAAACCAGACGATGACGCCCGTCATCATCTGGATCAGCGCCATGGCGGTGAGCCCGGTGTCATCGATGTCGAAGCAGCCGTCGTCGCTACCGTCGCGCAGGATGGCGCGCAGTTCCTTCTCGTAAGCGGTGCGCAGCTTGAGAATCTGCGTCAGCCGTTCGGGCGAGAGGCTACGCAATTCCATGTTGGAAATATGCGTCGACGGTCGCCGCTCAATATGGAACGCGATGTGGTTGGCGACATAGGCAATGAGGCGCGCTATCGGGTCTGACGTTGCGGGGCGCCCGGCGTTCCATGCGGCCAGCAGGGCGTTCATATGCTCGCGCATGAGCGTGAAAAGCAGATCTTCCTTGGTCGGGAAGTATCGATAGAGTGCCGCCACCTGCACGCCGACCTCTGCAGCGAGCTGGCGCATCGATACGGCTTCGTAGCCGTAGCGCGCAATCAGCTCGACCGCTGCCTCGCGGATCGCTGCTTCCGTCTTTTCGCCGTCCGAACCGGTCGTGCGCGCCATCGCTTCCCTCGTTGTTGAAATAATAAAACGAACGTTCAATTAATTCAAGGGGTAGCAACCATAGCGCGGGCAAGTCAGGTTTATCCGCGTCGTTTGGCGTCGTCGGGTTTTCGTCTTGTCATGCCGGCAAGGACAAATGGGCCTGCCACCAAGACCGTAGCAAAGCCCGAAAAGGCGGCTAGGCTGGGCAGATGAGTGGGCACATCGCTCAAGACGGGACGGACGAGGCTCGCCGTATTGAAGGATTCGGCGCTGTACTGGCACTGCACGAAGGATGCTTGGTTGCGCACCATATCCACGTCGATACGCGAGATGAGGTCTTCTACAGCCTGCCTGTCGGGTGATGTCTCGCGCATATAGGCGAGCAGTTCGCGAGCTGCTGAAAGATAAGCGTGACTGCATTCGTTGAAGGGACTGGTTTCGTCCTTTAGGCTGCCGGGCACCAATCCCCAAAGGCAGTATGTGTACTGGATCGCGCCGAAGTTCTTGAGGCGATGGAATGTTTCGTCAGTCCGGCTTTGGCGTTCAGCTAGATCGAGAATTTCGCTGCGGTATTTCGAAATTACCGCCATCTGGCCGTGTGAAAGGCTGGCTATCGGTAGGCCACTCATATCGCCGTCGGACGTTCGCCGGTGGGCGAATGCGTCTGTGGACGCCAGCACGGTCAGGCCGAGGCAAATGCTGACAGCGGCGCATTTCGATTTCGAAATGCGCCGCTGCATGATTTTAACGCAAGGCTGCGCGGCGGCGGTCGGAACGGCTTGCAAAGCTTTTTTCTGCAAGGGCGCCGAACGCCAGGCCGATAACAGTCCAAAGCACGGCGTGCATTCCGAGCGACGAGGTGCGGAAGCGCCAGAGCAGATCAGCCGAATAGCCTTCCGGGATCTCGTTGATCGTCGGCAGCGCATATTGGACGACGACCATAATGGCGATGAAGGCCGCAGCGCCGACAATACCGGCATTCCAGGCTCCATATTGGGCCCACAGGCGCCGAGCCAGTGCGACCGCCGCAACGGAAGCTGCAATCGAGACCAACAACATCACGAAGAACAGTTCGGTTCGCGCGCCGATTGTTTCAGGATTGCCCACGGCCGGCGGAGTTGCCGGGTATTTCAATGCCGGCGCAAGGACGACCGCAATGAATGCGCCCAGCGCGAGCAGGGCGGCTGTGGCGCGCGGTCCGAGCGGGCTGATCCGACCGTAAACATAGGCAAACACAAGTGCGAACAATCCGCCGATGGCAGCGCCATAGATGACGGAACCCGTCAGCAGGCCGATGCCCGCCTGTGTTCCACGGCTAACCAATTCGGGCTCTTCTTCAGCCGGTTGCCCGGATGCAGCCGCTTCCGCCGAGGCCATCTGCTCTTCATAAGCAATGGCGCGGTCGACCTGGGGTTCACCGAAAATGCGGGCGAATCCAAACGCAAATAGTCCTGCCAGGATGCCGACCAGCATCCCGCGCAACAAAAGACTTCCAACCATTTTCAGTCTCCTAGTGGCAGGGGAAACCGAGCAGATGGCGGGCGTCATGAACGAATTCATGCGTGTTCAGCCCCGAGACAAGCGTCATAGCGCCCTCTTCGGAACCAATGAAGTAAATCGCGATCAGCATGAGCAGTCCGCCGAAAAGCGCCCAAGGCAGAATTTCGCGCACAGGAATAGGCTGAGGTAGCGCACTTGGTGCGTAGGCGACATCGGACATTTCATAGCTCCTGGGATACTGCGTCCCGTTGATTCAGTGCCTGGTAGCGGGAAAGTCCTGACTCTCGGCAAAGTGCCGATCACAGTGGCGCGACCGTGCCGGATTCCCACCGGCTTCCAAACCCGTTACCTACAAAAAACAGTACCGGCGCGGCTCATGACTGTCAATGAAATGCGCAGTCGATCAGAGATCGACGCTTTAAATCCGGGCGCACAAAGCACTAGGGTCTCCGGGTCTAAAAATTGGATTCATCATCATGACGGCGCGCTTGACCTTTTTATGCAGTGGGGCAACCGAGGCCAATCGGAAGGGGACATTTCCGCTCAATGAACCGCTGGTGCAGAACGCTGCCGATGCCGCGGTTGCGCAGGCAGGTAGATTGCCCAGGGCCGACCGCGTATGGACCAGCCCGCTTTTACGCGCGACGCAGACGGCCACAGCGTTCGCATTAGCAAGCGAGCCGATTGAGGCGCTCCGCGATCTGGATTTCGGTCGATGGGCAGGAAAGAAGCTTTCAGACCTGCAGAAATCGGAGCCGGAAGCGCTTGCCATTTGGCTGAACGACCCGGAAGCCGCGCCCCCTGGCGGCGAATCGCTGACCACGTTGGTTGCGCGGATCGTGCCTTTCCTGGGTGAGATCATGGTGCTGAAGGGGCACACGATTGCGGTTACGCATCCGGCGGTGATTCGCTCAGCGCTTGTCACTATCCTGGGGGCGCCGATGCGAGCATTCTGGAAGATTGATGTTGAGCCTCTAAGCGTAACCGAACTCACCAGTGATGGCAGGCGTTGGGCGCTAAGGATAAACGGCCGGAGAGCCTAACTGACTGAATCAAAACTTAATATGAGCTGCCATCCACTGCGTCAGTTGCCCCGTGCGGTAGCGAGAGCACCCGGCAATTCTTCGGCAAAAATATCCAGTTCGTGATCGAGGCCGACACTTACACGGATGCAGCGGTCGAGCCCCGGCGCCATCGGTTTGCGGATAAAGACATCGCGCGCGAGCATCGCTTGCAGCACCTTGAGGGCAAAAGCGCCATCACGTCCGCAATCGATGGTGACGAAATTCGTCGCGGATGGAAGCGGCACCAGACCGTTGTCTGTAGCGGCCGTCGCGATCCGCTGCCTGCCTGCATCCACCTGACTTACGACTTTGGCGAGGTACGCTTGGTCTGCCAAGGCGGCTTCGCCGGCGATCTGAGCCATGCGGCTGACGCCATAGTGATTTCGGATCTTCTCGAACGCAGTGATTACCTGCGCTTCACCGACGGCATAGCCGCAGCGTATGCCCGCCAGGCCATAGGCTTTCGAGAACGTCCGCATCCTGACAACATTCGGCCGGGCAACATCTATTGGCGGTACGGCCGAGGCCGGGCCCAGTTCGCAATAGGCTTCGTCAAGAATGAGCATGGTGGTTTCGGGCAAGACGTCGATGAAGTGTTCGATTTCTGCCGCTTCCCACCAGCTTCCCATCGGGTTGTCCGGGTTGGACAGATAGACCAGCCGCGCATTCTCCCTGCGAACCGCGGAAAGCAGGCCGTCCAGGCTCTCCTTGTCATTCTCATAGGGTACTGTAACCAGCCTTCCGCCGACGCCAGCGACATGGAAATTGAAGGTTGGATAGGCCCCAAGCGATGTAACCACTGGTTCGCTGGGGGCGAGATACATGCGGACGATCAGGCCGAGCAGGCCATCAATGCCTTCGCCGACGACAATATTCTGCGGTTGGACACCGTGGTGTGCCGCCGCAGCGACCTTCAGGTCATGATTGTCAGGGTCGCAGTACATCCACATGTCACGGGCGACATCGCGCATCTTCGCAATGACAGTGGGCGAAGGGCCAAAACTGCTTTCATTGGCGCCAATACGCGCACGGAAAATCCTGCCGCTGGCACGTTGCTGCGCTTCTGGCCCGACAAAAGGGACTGTAGAGGGCAGTGCTTCGATAAGCGGGGTGAGGGGAGGTAGCATGAAATACCTGTTCGGCTTGGGTCGGTTCAATGGCTGGAAATTTATTATGACCTTTCCAGTCCTGCGATAATACCGTGCCGTCAAGGTGTGGGGACAAATACCTGCACCACGCAGGCGGTTGCGCACATATGCCGGAACCTAGGTCAATCGCTCGATCAGGGGTTGGAGCTTGTCGCCGTAACGCTTCCAGAGATCGATCGAGCCTTTGTACATCGGCTGGCGTACCTGTGCGGCCGAAGCAGTACGCACCGGTCTGTCGGTTTCATGAAAATTCAGGCAAGCGTTGTTCCAAGGCAGCCCAAGATGGCTGATCAGTGCTCGCGTCTGGGCCTCCTGATCCGCGACGAAATCCTCGTAGTGCACCTCATGGATCACGCCGGGCAACACCTTGCGCCAATGCGCCATGATGTCGGTGTAAAGGTTGTGAAAATCTGCCAGTTCCTCAAGGTCGTAGCTGTAGGCGTGGCTGTCGCCACGGAAATGCGTCTTGAAGATCGACAGGCAGGTTGCCACTGCATCACGCCTACAATGAATGATCCGGGCGTTCGGTAGCATCATGTGCAGAAAGCCGATCAGCATGAAATTGCCCGGCATCTTGTCGGTGACGTGCTTGCTGTCCGGATAAAGGGCATGCAGCATCTGAACATAGTCTTTGCCCGCATCGGCAAAGGCCCGGTCGGGCATATGTGCAACGCCAGCCGGAAAGCCTCCCTTCATATCGACAGGAAAGTTCCCGCCCACAGCCATTTTAAGGATCGATAGTTCGCCGGCGCCACGGACCTCTGGGTGACTCGCGATGATCTGTTCTACCAGCGTGGTGCCGGAACGCGGCATTCCGACGATGAAGATCGGCGTCTCGTCTCTAACCGCACTCGGTTTGTGCTCAGTGAAGAACTCAGCGTCAAAAGCCGCCTTCATTGCCTCGAAATCGGCTCGCGTGCGTGCCTTGTCGTAATTTAGCCGCCTGCGATTTAGTGCGTTGCCCTCGGTGAAGAAATCGAAAGCCTTGTCGTAGATTTTGAGGTCATCATGGGCTTTGCCAAGACCAAAAGAGAGCTGCATCCGCTCAACGCTGTCGGCGGCGGATCGCTGGTGCTGCGCCTGCATCGCTGCAAGTTCGGCGTCGGCGTTTTCTTGGTGCTTGACGCGGGAAAGCATGAGCCACGCTTTTGCCAAAGCGGGTTGCACCCCCAAGGCGGCGCGAAATTGCGTCATTGCCTCTGCGATCCGGCCCTTTTCCATCAAGCATACGCCAAGTCCGTATAGAAGGTCGGCATCCTTGGGCCGAATCGACAAGGCTTCGCTGAACACGTCAATCGCGGCGTCCAACCGTCCAGCTTCCTGCAGAGTCTCCGCCAATCCGATTCTGGCGCGCATATGAAATGGATGCAGGGCGATCGTGGTACGAAACGTCTCTTCAGATTCCTCGAATTGACCGAATTGACGCTGCATGGAGCCAAGATTGTCTCGTGCGCCAAGATGGTCGGGCTTTTGGGTTATAGCCTTGCGGAAAGCGTCCGCCGCGGCATCAGGGTTGCCGATGTCACGCAGGACTGTGCCGTAGTTGTTCAGGAAATCCGAATTGTTCGGAGCGCCCTTGATGGAGCGCGCGATCAAGGCCACGCCTTCCGAACGCCCTGTCTGGTGCAGGAGCAGTCCGAGGAAATGCTGTGCGGCGACGTGATTGGCCTGTTGGGCGAGAACTCGCCGATAGAGGGCTTCGGCGTCTGCCAACCGGCCCGATTGGTGCAGGGCCAGCGCTTGCTTGACCTGCTGGTCCAAGGCTCCGCCGACCGGCGGTTGCCCGCCTGCTCCACCATTGGCGCCTCTGGCACCCTGCTGTCGTCTCAAAGCCCGGTTTATGATCGATCTGCCGCGTTCGGTGAGCCTCAGGTGGGTCTAAGCCAATATGCCAAGGGCTTCAAGATCGGGGAGAGGGCTTCACGCCTTGTCCAAAAATAGAAACGGCCCGTGATCCGAAGATCACGGGCCGCAATTCAGATCAGCTTGTCAGCTGATTAGAACGAGCGCTGGAAGCGGAGCCAGCCGCCGACCGTGCTGTCACCAGCTGCGGGGTCGGTGAAGGTTACTTCCGGCGTTACAACGAGGCCGGGAACAACCGTGTAAGCAACGTTAGCTGCGAGAGCGAACGTCTCATCTTCATCATAAGAAGCCTGGAAGTTGAAGGCAGCCTTCTCGTTGAACTGGTAGGACGCGCCGCCCCAGACAGCCCAGTTCTCATTCCAGGTCTTGAAGAAGTTGGAGCCAACATTGTCGTCCGTGCCGTAGCCGGCCATGACGAACAGCGACAGCTGCTCAGACGCATTCACGTCCAAACGGATCTTGCCAGCCCATTCTTCCCAGTTGCTGTCGTAGCCGCCGACGGCAGTGATCGCACCCCAGCCCTGCGTATACTTCGCACCAACAACAACGTGCGGGACGTAGCTGTCGATCGAATCGGCGCCAGCGCCTTCTTCGAGCGAGACCACGGCCGAGAAGCCGTTGCCAGCGTCGAAATAGTAGCTGATCAGGTTGGTGTCGAACGAGCCGTAGGAAACGATATCGTCGCCGATCACATTGCCAGCATAGCCGGTGAAGGTCGTGAAGACCGACTCGTCCTTACCAATGCGGAGACCGCCGAGCTGGATCCAGGCGAAGTTCAGCGACCAGCCAGATTCACTGGAGAGCGTGAAATCGGTGTCGCCGTCGCCGTCACCATCATACGCGGTGGCGTGGTGGCCTTCGCGGAAGTTGAAGCGGGTCTCGGTGTAGGTCTTCAAGGTGCCGAGTTCGGTTTCCGAACCGGTCCAGGTGCGCAGCGTAAAGCGAGCCTGCTTGTGGAAGGTGTCGTTGGTGCCACCGTCGAGAAGATCCGGAACGTCATTGTGGCCGCCGTAAGCGCCCTCGCCAACGCCGATGTCGTAACGGACGTAGCCGCCGACGCGCAGGCAGGTCTCGGTGCCGGGGATGTAGAAGTAGCCAGCGCCGTACACGTCGCAGATCTTGACGTATTCAGCCGGTTCCGGCTCGGCGACGACGACAGCGTCGGCGGCGCGCGCACCGGAGACTGCGAACAGAGCCGCAGCGGAGCCGAGAAGAAGGCTCTTAATGTTCATTTTCTGACCTCCAGTCAAAAGTTAAAAAACGGGTCTGGGTATTTTTTGCTGAAGGACAGCGTTCCCTGCCCCATCCCCACTACCGAAAAAGACGCGCACCGCGCCTCTCCTTCGAAAGTGACATTACCCATCGATCTGCCCGGTTCAACAATGATCGTACCGCCAATGGGCTATGGTGAATGCTATCCACCGTTGTTGTTGCACAAATGACACGATTTGGCCCCGTGCCGAAAGCACTCATTAACCATAGGGCGGTCTGGGCCGCTTGCATCCGGCCATTTCTGGGCTTTGGACAGGAATCAGCACAGACAGGTGTGCAAGTTCGCGCAGTTGGCCTTGTTGCGAACCGATATTTGCAAGGTTGGCGGCATTTTTCAAAGAATGCGGTGCGCCCCTTATTGATTGTGCCGCCCCTTTTCTTTATCCACCGCCGCAACGGAGAGGTGGCCGAGTGGTCGAAGGCGCTCCCCTGCTAAGGGAGTAGAGGTCAAAAGCTTCTCGTGGGTTCGAATCCCATCCTCTCCGCCAGTCTTTATTTATCTCACGCCAGTTCGCTTCGCTCACGGCTCCGATGGGGCGCGCTGACCGCGCGACGCCCGGTCGGGCTTGCGGACGCTTCGCATTCGTTAGCGTGTCTCACACCCAGTCGCTGGCCGCGGATTGCGATTCGCCGACTCAGCCCTGCTCCGCCCGGTCAATGAAGTCGGCAATGGTTTGCGGCAGGTTTCCGGTCTCCAGGAACGGCGCGTGGCCTTGACCCGCAACGATGACGGTTTCCATGCCGGGATGGTGACGCTGCATGTCCTCAAGGGTCGCGGCCGAAAGCAGCCGAGAGTTTTCGCCGCGAATGGCGAGCATGGAGATTTTCGCCAGTGCATCGAATTGCGGCCAAAGCGTCGGCAGGGGCTGTGTGAAATCTATGCCGGCAAGAGTGTCCACTAGCGCCGGGTCAAAGTCTGGCAGGAGTTCTCCGCTGCCTTTGCGGTAGAGCGCTTCAACCATGCGTTCCCAGTCGCGCTCGTTAAGTGCGGGGAAGTCCGCACCGTGCGCCGCCTTCTGTGCCGCTACGGCTTGGGCAAAGCTGAGTGGGCGGGGCGAACGTTGCAGGTAGGCGCGGATGTTGGCAAGCCCCGCTGCTTCAATGACTGGGCCGATGTCGTTGAGAACGATGGCTTTCAGTATGTCTGGCTGCATCGCGCCAAGCACATGGATGATGAGGCCGCCGCGCGAGGTGCCGATGAAGGCCGCCTGCTCGATGCCGAGTGCGGCGAGGCCGGCGATGATGTCTGCCGCTTCCATTCCGACATTATAATTGTTGTGGTTCGGATCGTGGTCGGACTGGCCACGCCCGCGATAGTCGAATGCCACGACCTGCCGAGGGATCGGCGCGCTTTTCGACAGATGGAGCGCCAGTTCGTGAAAATCGCGCGCGTTGCGGGTGAGGCCGGGCAGGCAGACCGCTGGCCATATGTCGGACCGCGATTCGCCGTAGATGCGAGCGTGAAGCCGCAAACCATCCGCAGACTGGTAGAAGAAGTCGGAATAGGACTGGTTGTCGGCGATGTTCATGACAGCGATTGGTATCGGGAGGGCCAAGAACGGTCAAACGCGAGATATGTCATGCCGGTGACAGGCGGGGCATGATCCAGCGCGCCTTCTGCCTTGCCTGCGCACTTCCGGTTTGTCACGGAATGGATCCCGGACAGCATCGCCATCGCTTTGCTCGGCTCG